>RFOJ01000074.1 GCA_009926705.1 Acidimicrobiia bacterium | reverse complement strand
CCAGGGTCGGCCGTGGTGCTGACGAGTCGCTTGCCGGTCTCCCATCACGCCGCGATAGCCCACCTCGACACTGTCGACGGCCGTCTTTGGCACTCCACCATCTGAAAGGAAGAGCCCGGCGATGACGCCGTCCGCACTCGTGCCTCGAGCGGCGGCATCGGGCGAGTCTTGAGAGGCATTGGCGAGCGCCGCGAGCGGTGCCCACATCTCGCGCAGCGCCCGCTGCAGCGCCTCTGGTTCAGCGTGGTCGATGCGCTCCGCAGCGCGCTTACCAAGTGACGTCACGCGAGCGAGCGGTGATTGCGATGAGTCATCATCACCGGCAATCGGGGCGAAAAGTCGGGCAAGTTCGTCTGCTGCCTTGAGTTGGGCGTTTGGCGACGGCGAGCAACCGTGCACATGGTGGCTCCACAGTTCGCCGAGCAGCTGCAGTGTGCGATGCGCATCGGTGCCTTCGTAGGTGTAGTGATCGACGATGACAGCTGGTCGAGCCATGTGAGTCACGTCCCCAAGTACTTGCGCAAATACGACGCGCTGAGCGCGATAGCTGCTGCTGCGTCATCGAGCACTTCGCTCATGCCGAAGAAGGCGTGAATTTGCCCGTGGAAGCGAACGACAGATGCCTGCACGCCGACGGCAGACAGACGCGCCGCGAACTGCTCGCCCTCGTCGCGAAGCGGGTCGTACTCGGCAGTGATCACCAAAGTGGGTGGCGACTTTTTCAACGATGCCTCATCGCTGAGGAGCGGTGAATAGAGCGGGTCATGCCTCTTTTTCTCATCGCCTTGTAAGTAGTGATTGATGAACCACTTCATCGAGTCTGCGGTGAGCAGGTAGCCCTGTGCGTTCTCGCGGTGACTCTCTTGGCCTAGGCGCATGTCGGTGGCCGGGTACACCAGCAACTGAAAGACAGGCGTCACGCCCGCGTGCATCGAGACGATCGCCGCGAGGTTGCCGCCGGCGGAGTCGCCACCAATGGCGATGCGAGAAGCATCGACACCGAGCGATTTCGCATTGGCGAAGATCCATCTCGTTGCGGAAATGCAGTCTTCGTGCGACGCCGGAGCAGGGTGTTCGGGGGCGAGTCGATAGTCGACGGCGGCGACGCTGCACTTGGCGTCGCGCGCCAACTTGCGGCAGATGTCGTCGTGCGTATCAAGGTCGCCAATCACCCACCCGCCGCCGTGGTAATAGATAAGGAGCGGTGCTGCGTCGCTCGTGGCGGAGCGGTACAGCCTGCAGCGCACTCCGCCCGCATCAAAGTCTCTGATTTCGGGAAGCTCCACCTTCGATGGAATACGAGTCGCGAGATAGTTCGCACGACCGACCTCAGGCGTCACTTCGTGCAACGGCGGGGTGCCGAGCTGCTTCATGAACTCGAGCACAGCGGCAGTTTGAGGGTGAAGCGCCATTACCCAATCTTGGCAGGCGGTAGCGTGACGCGCACCAGCGTTCGTAGCTCAATGGATAGAGCATCTGACTTCGGATCAGAGGGTTGGGGGTTCGAGTCCCTCCGAGCGCGCCGAGTATCAGCATCCTCGCCGCTGCGGCGCAACTCGGGCTGCCGACCTAGCTGAACCTAGATTGACGTAATGACGCTCGAGTGGGGTGAGGCCCCTCCGAAACGACACGTCATCATCATTGGTGCAGGGTTCGGCGGCCTTGCGTGCGCGCGCAAGTTGCGCAAGTCGCGCACCTATCGAGTCACCCTGATTGACCGCCACCCCTATCACTTGTTCGCCCCATTGCTTTATCAGGTGGCAACCGCTGGGCTGCCCGAAGATGACATCGCTTTCCCAGTGCGTACCGCATTTCGTGAGGTCGACTTTCTCCGTGGTGAGGTCACCAGCATCGAGATTGCTGAGCGCCGACTGACCGTCAACGGCACACGCACGTTGGACTTCGACCACCTCGTGCTTGCTGTCGGCTCCCAGGGCACTACCTATGGCATCGAGGGTGTCGCCGAGCACACACTGCAAATGAAGTCGGTTGCCGATGCGCGGCGGATTCGACGGTCACTGCTGCATACCTACGAGGAAGTCGAAGATGGTTTCCTCCCGCCGAGTGCTCTCAACGTCGTGGTCGTCGGAGGTGGTCCTACCGGAGTTGAACTCGCTGGAGCGATTCGTGAATTGCAGCACGAGATGCGACGAGAGTTCGAAGATGTCGCCGATCACGCCTCGGTCACGCTCATTGAGGCAGGTCCGAGACTGCTGCCGAGCTTCCACGAGAAGTCGAGTGCACACGCCAAAAAGACGCTCGAGTCGATGGGGGTCTCTGTCCGGGTCAGTACTGCGGTGACGAAAGCGACTCCGACGAGTCTCCATCTGTCCGACGGTGACGAGCTCATCGCCGGCACACGCATCTGGGCTGCGGGCGTCGTCGCCCCCGACACATGGAAGCACCTCGGCGAGTCGGACCGAGCAAACCGCCTGAAGGTGCAGCCGACACTCGCGCTGACGGACAGTGTTTGGGTGATCGGCGACGCAGCGCACCTGGCCGACGACACCGGTCGACCGCTGCCGATGATTGCACCAGTTGCGATTCAGCAAGGAAAGCACGTCGCCGAACAACTTCTTCGCCTCGCGCGAAGTGAGCGGCTTTCGAACTTCGAGTATCGCGACAAGGGCCAGATGGCCACGATCGGGCGACGGAAGGCCGTGGTCGAAGTTCGCAAGTGGTTGCGCTTCAGCGGCACCTTCGCCTGGCTGACGTGGCTTGCCCTGCACCTTGCCTACATTTCGGGCGGGCGTAACCGGACGAGCATTTTCGCCGACTGGGTGTGGAACTACCTCGTGTGGGTTCCGCGCCGCGCCATCACCGACTGAACGAGGGATCGTTTACGAGCCTCGACTGATCGGTGCGGCGATGGCCGCGACTACAACTCGGGTGTGCGTGGAGGTGCGGTTCGCCGAGGGCGGAGCGCTTCAAAGATGTTCGCCAGTCGAAGAAGTGCGGCATCCGAATAAGCGGCACCCGCGAACGTGAGGCCAAACGGCATCGCGATGTCGCTCGCCGAGCCCATCGGCACCGTCACCGTCGGGATTCCGAAGTGGCGAAAGGCAAGACCCACACTCCATTGCGCCAAGCGATGGCTGCTGATGCGGGGTTCTTGTCTGCATCTGACGGCGCGATGTCGACGAGCGTCGGCATGACCGCCGCATCGACACCGAGGTCTCGCACCCACTCTTCGAAGTCGATGCGCCGAGTGGTCTCGAGCGCCTCAAGTCCGCGGCGCAACAGTTCGGCATGCGCCCCGTGGAACGGGTCGATGATGCCGTCCCTGCGTGCGCGGGCGACATACTCCGCGAGATCGACGTCGAGATCGGTAGTGAGTTGCTCGAGCGTGTCTTGCGGGTGCCGCGGAAAGATTCGCGGGCCGTCGACGTCTACGAGTCGGCTCAAACCCGGCTGGGCATTCAGCGCGAGAAAGGTGTCCCATCCCCACATCGAAAGTTCCCACAACTCGAAATCGAGAAATCCTTCCGGCACGATGCCGCGGTTGAAGATGCTCGGTGCTCCGGGGCGATCGGCCTCGTAGTTCGTCACCACCGGGAAGTCGGTGTCGATCACTTCGGCACCGGCTGCGACGAGGTCGGCGCGAGCCGCGCGCCACAACTCGAGCATCGAAGGCCGCGGCTCGATTCGCGCTCCGAGAAAGTTACCGATGCCCGTTCCCGTGCCTTGTTGCGGGTCTTCGCCGATGTACATGCGCGGTACCGCGAGACGTATACCGGCGAGCGGCTTCGACTCCGCGGCTCGCCGGCGCGACGCCCGGTATTCGTCGACGAACGAAATCGGCCGCACACTCTGCGGGTCGGGCAGTCTCACCCACGGTTGCATGCGCCAGAAGTCTCCGCTCGCGTCGGCATCTGCGGTCACCAGCACGTCGAGAATTTCGCACATGTCGCCCATCGTGCGCGTGTGCGGGACGACGACGTCCATCGTGGGGATGAGCGGCCAGTTGCCGCGCGTGGAGATGAGACCGCGCGACGGTGTGTATGCACACAACGCGTTGCATGACGCCGGTGCGCGACCGCTCGACCAGGTTTCTTCGCCCAGGCCGAACGCCGCAAAGCTCGCTGCCGTCGCGGTACCCGAACCGTTCGACGAGCCCGAAGCCCACGCCGATGTGAGGTAGTCGGCGTTGTACGGCGACTCGGCGCGACCGTACAGACCTCTTTGCATGCCGCCGTTGGCCATCGGTGGCATGTTCGTGAGGCCGACGAACACGCAACCCGCATCGCGTAACGCCGAGATGGAAAACGCGTCGCGCACCGCGACGAGCCGTTCGAATGCCGGCGAGCCGTTCGCGACCGTCATCCCTTTCACCATGTACGAATCCTTCGCGGTGAACGGAATACCTTCGAGCGGTCCACGGCTCTGGCCGGCGGCACGTCGACGGTCAGACTCTTGCGCTTCGCTCAATGCGTGCGGGTTCACTTCGACCACCGAGTTGAGACGGATGCCGTCTCGGTCATACGCGTCGATACGTCGCAAATACGCCTGCACCAACGCGACGCTCGTGGTCTCGCCGCTCTCCAATGCAGTTCGCAGCTCGGCAATCGTCTTCTCGACGACGGGATACGTGCCAGCCGCCTTCGTTGTGGTCATCTCATGTGCCCCGACGAGTGCGACGGCGAGTCGTGCCGACGGTGCGAACGACGATTTCTTCCAGCAGCTTCGCGTCAACTTTCCAGTCGGCTGGTAGCCGCACTGTCTTCTTGTTTTGTTCGTAGTCCTTGAATCGAGTCGCCATCTGCTTGCGCACGTCGTCGTTGAAGATGCCGAGCAACAGGTACGTCTTCATTGCCGACACACCGAACACGTACGTGTCACCGACCTTCAACATTGGCTGATTCCACGCAATCACCACTTTGGCATCACGATTCGCCTTGCGGGCTGCAGAAAAGATCTTTGTAATCGTCGCGCCACGTTCGTCGGGGTGCTTCGCCACGTACTCCGCCAGCGTGCTGAATCGACGCGACGACTTTGACCCACGGAAGTACATCACCAAGGCGTTCGCATGCGTGCGACTGAAGCCATATCGACCCTGCAGCAGCGCCATCTGGTCGACATACGTTCGCTCGCGCAACGGCGCGAGC
>RFOJ01000073.1 GCA_009926705.1 Acidimicrobiia bacterium | reverse complement strand
GCGACGACGTTCCCGGTTGCACCGCCGTAATAGAAGTCGAGGATCTGCTGCCACGACCACCCGTGCACCGTGGCCCAGCCGTACGCACCGAACTGGCTGAGGCCACGCCCGTGACCGAACCCGCGACCGTAGATGAGGTATCCGGCCGGCAACTGGCCTTCGGCAGCGCGAGCAGGGGCGTCGAGCGGGACGGCAACGAACGTCGTCAGGGCGACGAGAACGACACCAAACAAGCGTCGCAAGTTGGGGGAACGCATGGTGAAGTAGAACTCTCCTTCGCCCGCTTCCTGCACAGTCTACGGAGCACGAGTACGAAGTCGGCGCACACTGCGTTCAGTTGTGCAATGGTTCGCGTGGCGCTTAGTCGCGCAGTGGTTCGGCGCGAGGCAGCGTGTCACGCTGCTGGATCATCACGCCACCGAGTACGAGTGCGATGCCCCCGAGGTCGGCGAACGACGGCGTCTGCTGCAAGAACAAGAAACCGAACACGGTCGCTGTGACCGGCAGCAGGGCGAGCAACAGCGAGAAGCGTCGCACAGGAATGCGACGGAACGTGAACTGATCGATGCCGTACGCCACCGCGTTGGAGAACAACCCGATTAAGAAGCACAAACCGATGAGCGACGGATTACTCCACGCCGGTCCACTCTGTGCAACGCCGAAGGGCGTGAGCACGACGGCACCAATGGCGAGCCCCACGCCGAGGCCAGCAACACCGCGGTTGTACTGGGCCACTCGCGCACCGATGATGATGTACAACCCCCAGCACAACGCCGCCAGGAAGATGAAGACGAGTCCGAGCGGTTCGTCGTCAATCTCGATGCCTGACAGCACTACGACGCCGATCGCGGCGAAGGTGAGCGCAGCGGCGTTTCGCTTGGTGCGCGTGGTGAGTGCAGCCACCGTGATCGGGCCGATGAATTCGATGGCGACACCCTTGCCCAGGTGCAATCGGTCGATGGCTAGGTAAAACGTGAGGTTCATGAACGCCGTCGCAACGCCGAAGAGGGCCGCTGCCTTCAGTTGTTCGCCGGTGAATCGACCGTTTCGCCTGATGTCGCCGGCAGAAAAAATGAGCAGCCAGCACGCCGCACCGATGACGCGGAACCACGCGGATGGCGCTGGCGCGAGCTCTTCAAAGAGCCGCACCGCGATGACCGCACCGACGTATTGGCTGATGCCCGAAACGATGAACAGCGCCTCAGGCGGCGCCGTCTCGAGCGGATTGCGTCGATGAATCAGTCGAAGAGATCCGGGTCGGTGCGGCAGATTTCCTGCCACAGCGGCTGGAAGTTCAACCATCCGGCCATGGGGTGCGCGGTCAAGTCGCGCGTGTATGTGGCCATCTCGTGCGGAATGAGCTTTGGTGTGCCGACCGTTTCAGCCATGATCTGCGCCATGCACGTGCGCTCCATTGACAAGAACCAATACGCCGCAGCATCGACCGACGGACCGACGGTAAACAGTCCGTGGTTCTGGTGGATCGCGGCCTTGCCCTTCGGGAACTTCGATGCGATCTCGCGACCAGCCTCCGGCTCAAACACCACGGCACCGCCCTGCTCTGCGATCACGACGTGATCGTCGTAGAAGTAGCAACTGTCCTGTGTGATCGGGTCAAGCTTGCGGCCGAGCGATGCCCAGGCCTTGCCATACACCGTGTGTGCGTGAGCGGCCGACACCACGTCGGGGCGCGCTTGGTGGATCGCCGCGTGAATGCAGAACGCGGCTCGGTTGACCGGATGATTGCCGTAGACCACATCGCCGTCGTGGTTGACGAGAATCAAGTCAGACACCCGCATCAGGCGGAAGCTTCGTGCAAACGGGTTCACCCAGAAGTGGTCGGGGAACTCCGGATCGCGCACGGTGATGTGGCCGGCGACGCCCTCGCCGAAACCGAGTCGCCCGAAGATGCGCAGTGCACCGGCGAGCTTCTGCTTGCGTTCGGTGCGCTCTTCTTCGATGGAGCGCTTGGGCTGCGGACCGATGTCGACGAGATCCTTGGGCGTGAGGGGCACGCCGTCGATGAACTTCGTGGCACCTGCGTGTTCGGTGATGGCCATGCGACCAAGGCTACGCAATCATCTGTCGAGGCTGGGGCTCGTAGTCTGAGTGAGCGATGACCGAGAAACGCACCGACTCGGGCATCGAAGTTCAGCCGCTCTACGACGCAGGCTCGCTGCAGGCCTTCGATGCCGGCAGCCAATTGGGCTCGCCAGGCGCCGCACCGTACACGCGAGGCATCTATCCGACGATGCACCGCGACCGGCTTTGGACGATGCGTCAATACGCCGGTTTTGGCACGGCCGCCGACACCAACGCGCGGTTCAAGTTCTTGCTCGAGGCGGGCCAGACCGGCCTCTCCTGCGCCTTCGACCTGCCGACCCAGATGGGTTACGACAGCGATCACTCACGCGCCGCAGGCGAAGTGGGCAAGGTGGGCGTTGCCATCGACTCCATCGACGACATGCGCACGCTGCTTGCCGACCTGCCGCTCGACAAGGTGACCACGTCGATGACCATCAACTCGACGGCGGCGATCCTGCTGCTCTTGTACGAGTTGGTGGCGGAAGAGCGCGGAGTGCCTGCGAGTGCGATCAGCGGCACGATCCAGAACGACTTACTAAAGGAATACATCGCGCGTGGCACCTACGTGTACCCGCCACGCCCGTCGATGCGCATCATCACCGACATCTTTGAGTACTGCACGAAGAACGTGCCGAAGTGGAACACAATCTCAATCTCCGGCTATCACATTCGCGAAGCCGGCAGCACTGCAGTGCAGGAGCTCGCGTTCACACTGGCGAACGCCGTGGCGTACGTGCAAGCAGCGGTCGACGCTGGTCTTGACGTCGATGCGTTTGCGCCGCGCCTGTCGTTTTTCTGGAACGGCCATAACAACTTTTTCGAAGAAGTTGCCAAGTTCCGTGCCAGTCGCCGAATGTGGTATCGGATCATGACTGAGCGCTTCGGCGCGAAGAACCCGGCGAGTCACTTGATGCGATTCCATACGCAGACCGGTGGCGCGACGCTCACCGCCCAGCAGCCACTCAACAACGTGGTGCGCGTTGCAGTGCAGAGCATGGCTGCTGTCATGGGCGGCACGCAGAGCTTGCACACCAACGGCTACGACGAGGCGCTCGGCTTGCCGACGGAAGAAGCTGCTCGAATTGCGCTTCGCACCCAGCAGATAATCGGATACGAGAGCGGCGTCACCGACACTCCCGACCCGCTCGCCGGCTCGTATTACGTCGAGTCGCTCACCAACGAAGTCGAGCGTCTGGCGTGGGAATACATCAAACGCATCGACGACATGGGCGGCGCGGTGAACGCCATTGAATCGGGCTTCCAGATGGAAGAGATCGAAGAAGCCGCCTATTCGTACACGAAGTCGATTGACGACGGCAGCCGCACAATCGTGGGAGTCAACAAGTTCACGTCAGAAGAAGCGACCGACGTCCCAGTGTTGAAGATCGACTCCGAACGTGAGCGCAGTCAAGTGGAGCGGCTCAAGCAGTTCAAGTCGAAACGCAATGCGGCGGAGGTCGCGGCCAGGCTCGACGACGTGCGTGCCGCCGCACGCGGTAGCGACAACCTGCTGTATCCGATGCGCGCTGCACTGAAGGCGAATGCGACGCTCGGTGAAGTGAGCGACGCCTTGCGAGACGTGTTCGGCGTCTACCGCCCCAGCTAGCTGCGCTGTGTGATGCGCGGCGCCGGCCGCTCGAAACCCTTCGGCACGTCAGTCGGCCAGCCGAGATAGATCATTGCCACGATGGTCGTGCCGCTCGGAAACCCGCAGAACTTGGCGACTGCCTCGTTCGCGCCCGTGGGGCATGACGACCAAAAACTGGCAAGACCGAGTGCCGTCGCACCGAGCAGCACGTTCTGCACGGCGGCCGACACGGCGTCACGGTTTTCGGCGGTGCGCAACTCGGTGTCACCCGCCTCGCTTCCGACCACCAACACGACGGGGGAGCGCTCGAACTTTCCGCGAGTCTTCTGCACGCGCGGCGAAGGTTCGTTCTGGGCAGCCATCACGTCGGCGCAGGCGTCGCCGAGTTGCCTGCGTGCCGCGCCGCGAACTTCGCAGAACAACCACGGCCAGGTCAGTTTGTGGTTGGGTGCCCAGACGGCAACGTCGCACAATTTGGCAATCGTCGCCGCATCGACGTCGCGCTCGCGGTCGATCATCAGATTCGTTCGCCTACTACGGATGATCTATCTCGGCGAGTTGTTCGAAGTTCATGCGGTGACGGGTCTTGGGTGAAGATCGATCAGTTCTTGTGCAACGCGGCGTTGAGGCCGCCCCAACTGCCTGTACGCACGACAGCCTCGACGGCACCGGTCTCGGAGTTTCGTCGGAAGAGCATGTTCGACACGCCGCTCAACTCCCGCGCTTTCACTGAAGTGCCGTCCGGCAGTCGCACGCGCGTACCTGCAGTGATGTAGAGACCGGCCTCGATCACCGAGTCGTCGCCGAGGCTGATGCCAAGACCGCTGTTGGCGCCGAGCAGGCAGCGCTCGCCGACGGTGATCATCTCCTTGCCGCCGCCTGACAACGTGCCCATGATCGACGCGCCACCGCCGATGTCGCTGCCGTTGCCGACGACGACACCTGCAGAGATTCGGCCCTCGACCATCGAAGCGCCGAGCGTTCCGGCATTGAAATTGCAGAAACCTTCGTGCATCACCGTGGTGCCCTCGGCAAGGTGAGCGCCGAGACGAACACGGCTTGCATCGGCGATTCGCACACCCGACGGCACGACGTAGTCGGTCATGCGTGGGAACTTGTCGACACCATTTACCGTGAGATGCTCGCCTTTTCGGCGCAAGGCTTCGCGCACTTCGTCGAGCACATCGAGTGCGACGGGGCCGATGCTCGTCCATGCAACATTGGCGAGCAGTCCGAACGCACCGTCGAGATTCAGCGTGCGCGGCTTGGCCAGCCGGTGCGACAAGAGGTGCAGGCGCAAGAAGACGTCGGCAGCGTCGCGTGGTGCTGCGGCAGTGTCGATCTCGGTGACGATCGGCGTGATGTCGACTCCGCGTCGTGCATCGGTTGCTGCGGGTGCGAGGTTGGCTCGTTCGGCAGCTGGGCACGATTCGCCCCAGCCCAGTCGGCGGTAGTGCGCATCGAGCACAACGCCGCTCGACGAAACGGTGGCCGTACCGACACCCCAAGCTCGGGAGGGCGTGTTCGTCGATGTCGAACTCATTCGGTGACCTCCGGTCGCAGCGTCGGGAAGAGAATGACTTCGCGAATCGACGACACGCCGGCGATCAGCATCGTGAGGCGGTCAATGCCGATGCCAAGCCCACCGGTGGGTGGCATGCCGAACTCGAGCGCC
>RFOJ01000072.1 GCA_009926705.1 Acidimicrobiia bacterium | reverse complement strand
CCGCATCCGCCGCGCCCGCTGCGCCAGTGACACCGGCTGCTCCGGTGACACCGACACCAGCGGCTCCGCCTGCCGGCGGTGCACCGCGCGTCGTATCGTCGCGCCCCGGTGCGAGCATCACGTCTCGTCCGCCGACACCGCGCCCGAGCGGCGCACAACCAGGTACGCCTCCGCCTGGTGCATCACCAAGTGGCCCACGCGTTGTGCCTGCTGGCGGCCGCACGATTCCACCGCCACCTGGCGGCAATCGCGTTCCACCGCCGCCTGCTCGCCGCCCCAGTAGTGGTGACACTCGCGGTCCGCGCCCTGGTGGCGGTGCGCCGCGTTCGGGCCCGACGGGTCGCATGGGTCGTTTCTCTTCATCCAGCCTCGGTCGCACCACGCCGCGTCCGCAAGGTGCAGGCCCACGCCCCGGTGCACCTGGCGGTGCACGCCCTGGTGGCGGTCGCGGTTCGGGTCTTAGTCGTCAGATCGGTGGCCCGCAGGGCAGAGGCCCCGGTGCGCGCGGTGGCGGTCAGCGTCGCGGCCCACGCAAGAAGACTCGCGAGCAACGTCGCAAAGACATGGAGCAGCTGCAGGCACTGCAGCCCACGCAATACGTTCCGAGCACGGCACCGGTGCCCGAGGGCCCGATCGTTGTTGAGCGCGGCTCGTCGGCGCAGGTCTTTGCACCGAAACTCAATCGCGGTGCGGCCGACGTCGTGCGCTTCTTGCTTGAGCAGGGCGAGATGGTCACCGCAACCATGTCGCTCGCCGACGAGCAGATGGAACTCTTCGCGATGGAAGTCGGCGCCGAACTCATCCTCGTCGATCCGGGTCAGCAAGAAGAAACAGAACTGCAGGCACTCTTCGACGACTCCGACGACGCCGACGAGTCATTGCAGGCGACACGCCCGCCAATCGTCACCATCATGGGTCACGTCGACCACGGCAAGACCACGCTGCTCGACAAGATTCGCACCGCCAACGTGGTCGCCGGCGAAGCAGGCGGCATCACTCAGCACATCGGCGCCTACCAAGTGGAAAAGAACGGCAAGCTCATCACCTTCATCGACACCCCGGGTCACGCGGCGTTCAGCAAGATGCGCGCCCGCGGCGCCGGCGTCACTGACATCGTCGTGCTCGTGGTTGCCGCCGACGACGGCGTGATGCCCCAGACCGTCGAAGCCATCAGCCACGCCCGTGCGGCCGACGTGCCGATCGTGGTAGCCATCAACAAGATCGACAAAGAAAACGCCGACGTGCAGCGCACGCTTTCTGCCGTCGCCGAACAAGAACTCATCCCTGAAGCGTGGGGTGGCGACACCATCGTTGTCGAGATGTCGGCGCAGCAGGGCATCGGCATTGATGAACTGCTCGAGCAGTTGCTCGTCGTCGCCGAAGTCGAAGAACTCACCGCCAACCCGAGCGGTCGCGCGAAGGGGTTCGTGCTCGAAGCGCGACTCGACGTCGGCCGCGGCCCAGTCGCGACGGTGCTTGTCGACAAGGGCACGCTGAAAGTCGGCGACCCGATGGTGGCCGGCGCTGCATGGGGTCGCGTGCGCGCCATCTTGAACGACCGCGGCGAGCAAGTCAAAGAAGCCGGTCCGTCTTCGCCGGTGCAGGTACTTGGTCTTTCCGCGGTGCCGCAGGCCGGTGACGAGTTCCGCATCGCGCCCGACGACCGCACCGCCCGCACAGTTGCCGACTCGCGCGCCCAGCGTCAGCGCTTGCTCGCACAGCGCGGCGATGCCCGCACGCAGGCAGGCGTCAAGTTGGAAGACATCTTCACCCAGATTCAGGCCGGCGAAACTGCCACCCTCAACGTGCTCATCAAGGCCGACGTGCATGGTTCGCTCGAAGCGGTCACCGAGAGCCTGCGCAAGCTCGAGCGCGACGACGTGAAGGCGGCGTTCGTGCACCGTGGCGTGGGTTCGATCACCGAGAACGACATCACCCTTGCTGCCGCGACCAACGCCACCATCATCGGTTTCAACGTGCGCCCCGACCGCAAGGTGCGTGAGGCGGCCGAAGCCGAGCACGTCGAGATTCGCACCTACGAAGTGATCTACAAACTCATCGAAGACATCGAGAAGGCGATGAAGGGTCTTCTCGCGCCTGAATTTGAAGAAGTGGTCACCGGTGAAGCCGAAGTGCGCGAGCTCTTCCGCGCGCCGAAGGTCGGCGCAGTCGCCGGTTGCTTCGTGCGCTCCGGTGTCGTTTCTCGCGGTTCGAAGGTTCGCTTCTTGCGCGACGGCGTCATCATCTGGAAGGGCGCCATCAACACGCTGCGCCGCTTCAAGGACGATGTCAAAGAAGTGCGCGAAGGCTTCGAGTGCGGTATCTCGCTTACCGACTTCCAAGACTTGAAGCAGGGCGACATCATTGAAACCTACGATCTGCGCGAAATTGAGCGCGAATAACCAAGGGGGCACCTCGTGAAGCACGCCGACCTCAACTTCCACTTTGATCCGGTCTGCCCGTGGGCGTACATCACGTCTCGCTGGGTGGTCGAGGTGCAGCAGCAACGCGGATACGAAGTGTCGTGGCACTTCATCTCGCTGTTCATGATCAACGATGCCCGCGGCTACAACGAGGGCAACAAGGCCTGGCGTGACGGGCACTTCGCCGGTCTGCAAGCGCTTCGCGTGGCCAGTGCTGCGCGCGCTGCCGCAGGCAACGATGCAGTTGCCGCGGTCTACACCGCGCTCGGCAAAGCGATCCACGTTGACAAGCGCCGCCCCGAGCAGGTGGGTGGCATGCAAAACCTGCTTCGCACTGTGCTCGCTGAGTCGGGCCTCAACGCCGACTGGGCAAACAGCGCCGACGACGCTCTCCACGACGAAGTCATTCGCTACGAGACCGATAAGGCGCTCGAGGCGACGGGCAAAGACGTCGGCACGCCGATTCTCGTCTTCCACCCCGGCACCGATCGTCAGGCGAGTTTCTTTGGCCCGGTTATCTCGTCGATTCCGCGCGGCGCCGACGCGCTTCGCCTGTGGGATGCGGTGGAAACCATCGCCACCACGTCGGGCATGGCCGAATTGAAGCGTTCGCTGCGCGCCGCGCCGTCGTTCGACTGACGCCGCGTCACCTACGCTGGCGACATGCACGTCGTCTACACGCCCAAGCACCTGCTGCACGATCCGGCAACGGAGATCGAAGCATCCACGACGCATTCACCGTTCGAGCACACCGGCCGCGCCGAAACCATCAAAGCTTCGCTGCAGGCTGACTCGCGCTTCGCGTTCCGTGAACCCACCGACCACGGCGTCGACCCCATCAAAGCGGTGCACGACGAAGGCCTGATCAACTTTTTGTCCGTCGCCTGGGGCGAATACCAAAAAGTTGTCGGCGAGCGTCGCGAAGTGGTGCCCGACATGTTTTATCGCGACGAGTTGCGCAACCAGATGGGCGGCACCAAAGAACCCGATGCCATCACCGCGCGTCTTGGCTGGTGGTGCTTTGAGACCACGACGCCGCTCACCGAAGGCACCTACCAAGCGGCGCGCGCAGCGGTTGACACGGCGATGACCGCGACCGACCTCGTGCTCGGCGGCGAGCGAGCGGTGTACGGTTTGTGCCGCCCGCCCGGCCACCACGCGACGCGCGACCTGTACGGCGGCTACTGCTTCTTCAACAACGCAGCCATCGCTGCTCACGACATCGTGAAGCGCACAGGCGGCAAAGTGACGGTGCTCGACGTCGACTACCACCACGGCAACGGCACACAAGAAATTTTCTACGACCGCGACGACGTGCAATACGTGTCGCTACACGGCGACCCGCGCCGCGCGTACCCGTACTTCACTGGCCACGCCGAAGAAACGGGCACCGGTAAGGGCCTCGGAAGCACGTTCAACGTGCCGCTCCCGAAGCGAACTGCCGATGACGCCTACATCTCAGCGCTCTCGACGTGCGCCGAAAAGATCGCCGCGTTCAAGCCGTCGGTGCTCATCGTGTCGCTGGGTCTTGACACCTTCATCACCGACCCAATCGCCGACTTGGCAGTCACCACCGAAGGCTTCTCGCGCAGCGGTGCGTTGCTCGCGCAGCTCAACCTGCCCACGGTGGTGCTGCAAGAAGGTGGCTACGACGTGGCGGCCCTCGGCCGCAACGTGCACGCCTGGCTGACGGGCTTCGGCGCCTAGCCGCGGCCGCTCGTCGGCCCGCGGCTCGCTCCGCGCAACAGGCCTAGTCGCGCGGCGTCGAAAACCTAGTCGCGGCCCTGCTCGCGCAGGTACGCCTCGAACTGCGCCGCCAGCTCGTCACCAGACGGAATCGACGCCGCTCGCTCGTCGCGCTCGTGCGCCACGTCGTACGCCGACTCCAACTGGCTCAGCAACTGCGCATGCTCGGGGTTGGCTGCAACGAGCGTGTCGAGTCGCTCGCGATGCGCCGCAGCCTCCGCACGCACGTCGCTCACATCGAGTGACACGCCACCGGTGTCGCACACCGCACCAAGCAACGCCACCGTTGCCGGCGGGTAGGGCATGCTCGTCGCATAGTGCGGCACCTGCGCCCAGATGCCGACGCTCGGGATGCCCCGCGCAGTGAGCACGTGCTCAAGCACCGCTTCGATGCCTGCCGGTACGTCGACCGAGCTGCGCACGTAGGGCAGCGACGCGATGGTGTCGCTCGACGGTGACGTGCAGGAGAGGTTCACCGCACGCGTATGCGGCGTGGCGAATGGATACGCGCCGAGCCCGATCATCTTTCGCACGCGTAACTGCACGGCGAGCTCGGCAACGGTGGCAGCGAAGTGGCTCCACCTCGAGTCAGGTTCGTGCCCGACCAACAACAGGATTTCTTTGTCGTTGATGTCGCGGCCTAGCAAGAGGTCGATCGACGGCCAGTCGAGGCGTGTGTTGATGCCCTCGCGAAGTTCCATCGTTGGTCGGCGGGCGCGGAAGTCGAGGTATTCGTCGGCGTCGAAACTGAGCAGGTTGGTGGCCCCGGTTTCTTTCACCAAGCGGTTCATCGCAGCGTGAGCTGCCGAACTCGCGTCGATCCAGCCCTGCAGCATGACCACGAGCAACGGCGAAGAAAGCCGCGGCAACACGTGGTAACTGTCGTGCAAGCGATACGACATCTGACAGGTCAGTGTAGGCGTGAAGCGAGACGCAGAGCTCGACCGATGGCTGTTGCGGTCAACTCAGCGGCGAGGCGATTGGCACGCCTGTGCGGTCAGCGCAAGCGCGACAGGTATCGCTGGGCACTTGTCACAGCCGATTCCACTTGGGCTGCGAAGGGCGCGAGCTCTTCTGCGCTGCGGTCGCCGAGTGCGCCGCCCAGGTACCTCGCGTAGACGCCCTCGATGATGCACGCGAGTTTCCAGAATGCGAACGCGGTATAGAAGTCGAGTTGCGACACGTC
>RFOJ01000071.1 GCA_009926705.1 Acidimicrobiia bacterium | reverse complement strand
GGCCAGCAATGTCACACCTGCCGCGGTGTCGTGCGTAGCCCTCCCGCCCTCATTCGGGGGCACTCCAACAAACCACAAAGAAGGACAGCCACATGACAAACGCCCTACTCGCCGACATCACCAGCCTGAAGCCCGGTGCACCCATGACGCACGGAGGCATCACGTTGATCCCGATCTTCGCCCCCGAAGGTCGTGGCGCTCGCATCAAGATCGCGGGTGACGAACTCGTCGTCTCTGAACTCGAGACCCCGACGGTGCCGCAGTTGCAGGTGCACAACCCGACAGCTGACGACGTGCTCATCCCGGCAGGCAAGATTCTGAGTGGCGGCCGACAAACCCGCGTGGTAAACGTGTCAATCGTGGTGCCTGCGGGCGCGACGCTCGTTATTCCGGTGTCGTGCGTCGAAGCAGGCCGTTGGTCGGGGCTCTCACGCTTCTCTGACTCGCGCAGGTTCGCGTCGCGTCGCGTGCGCGAAGCAAAGGCGCGCAGTGTGAAGCGGAACATCGACATCCGCAAAGACAAGTCGTCAGCGCAAGGTGCAGTGTGGAACGTGATCTCCCACGAGCTCAACATGCGCGGTGTGGAGTCGGATGACTCGCTTCTCCTCGATGTCGACCAGCATCTCGATCACCGTTCCGATCGCGTGGACGTCGTGCGCGAGTTCATCAGCCGAGGTGTGCAGGCCGGTCAGATTGGCGTCGCTGTCGCACACGGCGAGAAGATCCTCGGCGTTGAAGTGTTCCCCAACACCGAAGCACTCACGGTGGCATGGGAAGGCATCGTCCGAGCAGCGGTGATCGACGCGGACGAGTTCAGCAGCAGGCCCGAGTCGATCGATGCGGCGCGTGGCATCGCGGCGCTGGAGAAGTTCCTCTCCGAGGTGGCTGCGACGGAAGGCACGCTGTCTGACGGTGTCGGTCGCGGCACTGAAGTGCACGTGGAGACCCCGGCTTACGTGGCCCACGGCCTGCGTGTCGACGGCGAGCTCGTGTACTGCAACGCATTCGCAAGCTGACGAATCGCTCGGTTTGGCACGTCCGTCGTGGCGCTGCCACCATGTGAAGCGTCGGTTCTGCCGATGGCGGGTCTCCCGGTGACTCTCCGCCGAGCACCGGGGGCCCGCGTTTTTTGCGCCGTGTCCCTGAGCGTTGGTGGGACACCGCTGGCCCGCAACTCCGGCCTGCAACGAAGCTGTGCCGCATGCGCGCCCTACTGTGGGGGCGGAGGTACATCCGATGAAGCTGTTCCCCGGTCTCACGTTCTCCTGGAAGCGAGCGCTCGGCATCACCGCAGCGAAGCGCAAGATTTCGCGCACGACGGGCATTCCGCTCACGCGCCAAGGTCGGCGCGCCAAGCTCGGCAAGTGGATGGGAATGCGCTGACGTCTCGACGTCGTCGCACAACAATCTGATGAAGCTCACACTTGCCCCGAAGGCGAACAACAAAGACTCCGCAATCGGCGCAATTGGCGCCGCGCTCGGCATGACCCTCACGTGGTTGCTGTGCGACTGGCTGCTCGACAGCACTGCGCCAATCCTGGTGATGTCGATGGGTGCGAGTGCCGTTCTGTTGTTTGCCACACCGATGAGCCCGCTCGCCCAACCAGTGCCAGTGGTGCTCGCGCACGCGTTCGGTGCGTTCATCGGGGTCGTCGCTGCACAGAACATCGACAACACCGCACTCGCCGTCGGCGTCGCAGTCGGCGTGACGGCCGGCGTAATTATTCGATTCGGCATCACGCATCCGCCGAGCGGAGGCACAGCGCTGAGTGCCGTTGTTGGCGGTCAGGCAATCACCGACTTGGGTTACAAGTTCATTTGGCGACCAGTGCTGTTGAATGCCGTGCTGCTGGTGGTGCTGGCAGTGATCGTGAATGCGCCGTTCGCCTGGCGTCGATACCCGTCACGGCAATAGCGATCCCACCGTGAGGCGAGCTTTGGGGTTGTTCGCGTGACCCGCGTTGCCGTCATCACCGGATGCGGTTCGCCAACGGGCATCGGTTTCGCAACGGCACAGCGGCTCGTTGCGGGCGGGCTCGACGTGGTGGTGACGAGCACGTCTGATCGAGTCCATGAACGAGTCAGCGAGCTGTCGGCGCAGGGTTTCGCTGGCCGCGTGCACGGCGTGGTGGCTGACCTCACCGACGAATCTGCGGCGAAACGCGTTGTGGCAGCGGCCGTTCAGCACTTCGGCGGTCTCGACGTGCTGGTCAACAACGCTGGCATGGTCACCGTGGGGGAGCAGCTCTACAACTCACCGCTTGCCGCGACATCGCTCGACGACTGGAACCGCTCGCTCGCGCGCAACCTCACGACATGTTTCATCATGACCAAGATTGCGCTCGGTGTGATGCGTGACGACGGACGTATCGTCAACGTCGCGAGCACCACCGGTGCGCTGCAAGCAGGTGTCGGCGACGTGGGCTACAACGCTTCGAAAGCCGGCATGATCGGTCTCACCCGAGCGGTCGCGCTCGAGGCTTCGCCGCGGCGAATCCTCGTGAATGCTGTGGCCCCTGGTTGGATTGCGACTGGTTCGCAGACGCCAGCCGAGGCCCGTGCTGGTGCAGCCTCACCGCTTGGCAGGTCTGGTACACCTGATGAGGTGGCTGCAGTGATTGAGTTCCTCTGCAGCCCCGATGCGTCGTACGTGACGGGCCAGATGTTCGTGGTCGACGGTGGCGATGCGCTGCCGGAAGACCGCACGTGGACTCCGGGCTCCTGAGAGCGCTACACGCCTGACGCGGTTGCAACTGTACGCGGCGTCGCTACATCCGCACGCGGCGTAGGAACTGCTTCGTGCGCTCGTCACGCGGAGCGCCGAACAACTCTGACGGAGCACCAACTTCGGCAATCGTGCCGCCGTGCAGAAAGCACACGCGGTCGGAGATCTCGCGTGCGAACGCCATCTCGTGCGTGGCAATCAGCATGGTGATGCCGCTGCCTTTCAGTTCGCGCACCACGTCGAGCACTTCGCCCACCAGTTCGGGGTCGAGCGCAGAGGTGATTTCGTCGAGCAGCAGCACCTCAGGCTTCATCGCGAGCGCGCGGATGATTGCAACTCGCTGTTGTTGTCCACCAGACAGTTGGTCGGGATACACGTCGGCTTTTTCTGAGAGGCCGAACCGGCGAAGCAGTTCCGAAGCACGGTCGCGAGCCGCATCAGTAGTTTGCCCGAGCACTTCAGTGAGTGCGAGGGTGATGTTGCGCGCCACCGACATGTGCGGGAAGAGATTAAAACTCTGAAACACGATGCCGACGCGACGACGAACGGGGTTGGGGTCGCGGCCTACCGAAGAGATTTCGTCACCGTCGAGCAGCACGGCGCCGTCGTCGATTTGTTCGAGCAGGTTGATGCAGCGTAAGACGGTGGTTTTGCCGCTGCCACTCGCGCCGATGAGCGACACGACTTCGCCGGCCGATACGTCGAGCGAGAAGTCGCGCAAGACGACGTTGTTACCGAATGCTTTGGTCACACCACGCAGGCTGACCTTCGCCGCTGCGGCGCTGGGCGTGGCGGTGTTGTTCGGGCCCGCGGTCATGCCGCCACCCGCGTTCCCGTGGTGCGCCGCTGCTGGCGGTGCCACAGATAGTCGGTCAACCGTGTGAGCGGGATGGTGACGGCGAGAAAGATGAGCGCGGCGACGATAAACGGCGTGAAGTTCGCGAACTTCGCCTTGTCGATGTTGGCCTGACGCAGAATCTCAATCGGGCCGATCAACGACACCAGCGCCACGTCTTTTTGCAGCGACACCAAGTCGTTGAGCAGCGGCGGCACCACTCGTCGCACCGCTTGGGGCAGCACCACGAAGCGCATGGTCTGCCAGCTCGACAGCCCCAACGAACGTGCAGCGGCCCGCTGGCTTTCGTGAACGCTGGCGATGCCGGCGCGGAATACCTCCGCCACGTAACCCGAATACGTCATGGCGAGTGCCACCGAACCCCAGAGAAGCGGTGAGTTGTACGGCCGCTCGAGACCGAGCCCAGGCACGCCGAAGCCGACGAGATAAATCCAGAGAATCACCGGTACGCCGCGCATCACGTCGGTGTACACCGCGGCGAATGCGCGAACGGGGAAGAGGGCTGGCGAGCGCGAGTTGCGCGCCAGCGCAATCAACAATGCGAGCACGAAGATGGCCGGCGTTGTCCAGGCGAAGATCTTCACGTCGAGCCAGAACGCGTCGATCAGTCGCGGCAGCGAGTCGCGCATCTGCTCGACGTCGAAGAACGATTTCTTCACGCGGTCCCACCGCGGCATGCGGGGGACGAGAACAATCACGGCGGCCAGCACCACGAAGGTGCTGACCGCCGCGATCAGAGAACTACGGCGCCGTTGCCGGCGTTCGTGCTCTTTTCGAGTCGTCAGTCGAGGCTGATGACCGGCGCGCCGGTGTAACCCGAGAGCCACGTCTCCTCGATGCTGACCAGTTCGTAGGTGAGATCACGCATGCGGGAGAGCGCTTCATTCACGCACTCGACGAGCGGATTGTTGAGGTCGAACACCATGCCGAAGTTGTCCGCAGCGACCTGGTCGGACAGTGGGAACTGACCGATGACTTTCGAACCTTCGATCTCCACTGCGCTGATGTAGAAGGCGGTCGGCAGGTCGACGACGATTGCGTCAATCTGCTTGGCCTCGAGCGCTGCCTTCGCGGCCGCGTTGTCGTCGTAGACGAACGGCTCGGTCGTCGGCTGGATCACCTTGGTGATGAAGTCGAGGCTGGTCGTGCCGGCCTGCGCGCCGAACTTGAGGTCCTTCAATTCGCTGACTTTCGTCGCGCTCGCCACCGGCGAGTCGGCGAAGCCCACGAGAGCCTGGTTGGTCGAGTAGTACGGTTCGCTGAAAGTCACGTTCGCCTTGCGTTCCTCGGTGATCGAGAACTGCTGCAAGTTGAAGTCGAAGTTCTTCGCACCCGGCTGGATTGCTTCATCGAAGCCAGTGCGCACCCAGACGACGTTCTCGTCGCTGAAGCCCAGTTCGCCGGCCACTCCGTACGCGACGGCGGCCTCAAAGCCTTCCTTGCTCTCCGGCTTGTCGCCGACGACCCATGGCTCGTATGCCGGGTTGCCGGTGCCGATGGTGAGCTTGCCTTCGACGAGCGTCTTGCCCGCGGTGCAGTCGTTGCCGGTGCCGCCCGCGACTTCTTCCGCGACGGTCTCTTCGGTCACTTCTTCGGTCGCTGCTTCGTCGGCAGGGCAGAGTCGCTGCCACCGCAGGCCGCGAGGCCCAGCGTGGCGACTGCACCGAGTGCCAACAGACGAACGCGAATCGAGCGTTGCTTCATGTGCGTTTCCCCTTGGTTGTTGAGTGCGCATTCGTTGGTGAATGCGACCCTCACAGGGTAGTAGCGCATATTTCAAAATACGACTACTTAGGTCAACAATTCGTTAAGTCGCGGCGCCTGG
>RFOJ01000008.1 GCA_009926705.1 Acidimicrobiia bacterium | reverse complement strand
CGCATGTGCTCGCTCGCGGCTGCGGGCTTCTCGGGTGATACGCGAGCGGCGCAACCTGCCGAGGCGCCGCTTGATGTTGCCGGAGTGG
Organism: Acidimicrobiia bacterium; assembly: GCA_009926705.1. GTDB lineage: Bacteria > Actinomycetota > Acidimicrobiia > Acidimicrobiales > Ilumatobacteraceae > F1-60-MAGs027. The sequence goes on along the minus strand of RFOJ01000008.1, from coordinate 15,653 downwards.
TGTGCATCGGGTATCCACTGCATCCGCCGCGTAAACCGACGCAACTGCGAATCGAACACCTGCCACATCTTGCGGTGCCGTCGCTCTTCATCAGCGGCACCAACGACGAATTCGGTACTCCTGACGAACTGCGACAGCATCTCGGCACCGTTCGTGGCACAACCACTCTGCACTTCATCGATAAGGCGCGTCACGACCTAGGCGGTCATGATGCGGTGGTTGCCGACCTGATGGCCGCGTGGGTGACGAGCCTCAACAACTAGCGTCGGCATCCGTGCGTGGTCTCGGAACCCTCATCAACACCGGCCTCGTCATCGCCGGCAGCGGGCTGGGTGTGGCAGTGGGCCATCGGATTCCCGAGCGCATGCGCACCACGTTGTTGCAGGTCATCGGCTTGGTAACCATTGCGCTCGGGGTGAGCGATGCAATTGACACCCACAACATGGTGTTTCCACTTGTCGGCATGGCCTTGGGTGCGTTGCTTGGTGAGGCACTGCGAATCGAAGACCGACTCGAAGGTCTCGGTGCTCGCTTGCAACGGCGCTTTGACCGCGGGTCAACGGGCAGTGAGAATCTCTTCGTCAAGGGGTTCGTCACGGCGTCTGCGTTGTATTGCATCGGGCCGCTCACGGTGCTTGGCGCCATTGAAGATGCGAGTGGTGAAACCCCGCAGCTCTACATCATCAAGGCGCTGCTCGATGGCTTCGTATCCATCATGTTCGCGGCCACCTACGGCATTGGCGTGGCGTTCAGCGCGTTATCGGTGTTCGTGGTGCAGGGTTCGTTGACGCTCGGAGGTGCAGGGCTCGACTCTCTGCTCGACGATCGAATGCGTGTGGAACTCTTCGCGGCCGGTGGTCTCGCCGTCATCGGCATTGGTCTCAACCTGCTTGGGGTGACGAAGATTCGTCTCGCCAACCTCTTGCCTGGGCTGCTCTTGACACCCGTGCTCGTGGCGATCTTCGCCGTCTAGCCAGCCGCCCTGCCGCGTTACGCCTCGTTCTTCGGGCGGTAGCGCGTCGGTCGCTTCGGTTCAACGTTGGTCGTGTCGGGGGTGGTGCTGCCACGGGGTGCGCGCTTCTTGCGACGCGGCGCCAGTGCTGCCTCTGCCGCGAGGGGAGACAAGAGCCCGCGCAGACGCTTGGCCTCGTTCGCCACGAGCGTGACCCGTTCTTCGACGACCGACAGGTGCTCGCGAGTCACGTCGACACCGAGCATCACCGTGGCGTGAGAGTGCCACAAACGAGTCATATTGCTTGATGCGTTGTGGGCGTTGATCTCGCGCAAGAGCTCGGCACTTTCGTTGGCCTGCTCTTCGAGCACGGTGTCGATGCGCAAGAGCACATCGTCGCCCTGTTCGCGCTGCAAGAAGTCGAGACGTACGGTGACGTCGTCGATGAGCACGTGGAACCGACCACCGTCGGTCGTCTTCCACTTCATGTTCGAACGCTCAAGGATCTCTTGCACCCGTTCGCGCAGGTCGGTGACGGGGTTCTTGACCGCATTGCACACGATGCGGTACTTCGCACACCACGCAAAGACTCGCGACGGGTCGTCGAGGTCGAACGCCAATGTCCAATCGGCGTCGGTGTCGCCGCAGGTCGCAAGCACCTCGACGAAGTCGGGCACCATCTTGACTGTGCCCTGACCGCGGGTCGTGGCCACGACCTTTGCTTTCATGTTGTAGAGACCGCCACAAGACCAATCGCTCGAGACCGTGATGTTGCCGTCTGCAATCTCGAGCAGATGGAAGTCGGGCGACGAGGTGTTGTCATCGCGAAACGGGTTGAACTCAAAGGGCATGCCCGCACCTGCGAGCAGGAGCATGCGCAGTTCTTTGCCGCCCACCTTCGCCTTGACGACTCGTGACGACTTACGCAACTGCGGAATTTCGGGCATCGTCGTGATGCTGCAGGGAATGGTATGGGTGCCGAGAGCGGTGATGGTGGTGACGAAATCATTCTCGATCACGAACTCAACGCCACCGGGTAACGAGCCGACCTGCCGGCCGACGTTCGCCACTGCGGTGAGAGGCAACGAATATGCACCGGTGAAGTCGCAAGTATCGCCAACAATCGTGACGACATACGAACGATTCACGAGGTGCCAATGCCGGCGCTTGTTGTTCGCGAAGACGATGATGTTGCCCTTGGTCTCGTCGCTCGTGCGGAAGGGCCAGAGCGAGTCGAAGACGGTTTCGAGTTCGGTGTTGTCGACGATGCCGAGGGAAATGCGCGTGGTCATGAGTGGTCTTTCGGTGAATGGTTGGGAAACGTTGCGGTTTTGAACCCGACGGGAACCGTGTGGATGCCGTCGGTCGTATCGCGCATCCACGCGTCGGTCGAGGTGTCATCTGCCGACGCGACGACGCGTGCGGTGATCGGTTGGTCATTGGTGAGACTTGCGACTTCGGTGAGCCACGTGGTGAGGGCTCGCGCGAGAGCGGGTGTGAGTTCGATGGTTGCGCCGTCGGTCTTCTGCGTGAGTGACGTCGAGTTGATGATGTTGCCGAGCCCGGCGTCGTGTGCTGCGGTGATCAACTGCCGCTTCAGACTGTCGCTGAGTGAGGGTTGCGGACTCGGATCGGAATAGGTCATTCGTGCCTCCTGCTCGTGGTCGTGGGGTTGGGGACCGCCACCATAGACCAACGGTGTGCGGTACGGGTGGTTACGCACGAGGCGGCGGGGTTGGTGACGTCGCGTGAAGCGGTGCGCGCCACCGTGGCGGCTGGGTTGGTGACGAATCGGCGGGGCGGCGAGTGCCCCCGACCCGCTCAGTTAGGCGTCGGTCGAGTCGTCGGTCTCGAGAAAGTCGAGCCGCAGCAAGAACGGCGTCTGCTCACGGTGTGAATCCAACTGAAACAGCGCGGCCGGCTTGCCGTAGCGGTCAAAGGTCGGCCTCGATGAGCCTTCGACCGGGGTCAAGATGCCCAGTTTCTGAAACTTCCGCGCAAAGTTCGTCGGATCAAGCCGTTTGACGAGCCGCGGCGTGCGCGGTGGGCGAAGTGTGCTGCTCTGGCGGGCCAGACGCTGCCAGAGTTCGGCGATTTCTGGCGTAGTACTCGACGCAAACTCACTGCCCATGGCGTTGTCGTCACTCGGCGTGGCGGGGTTGGCGCCGCGACTGGCGAGACCGCCACTCGACAGTGTCGACGATCGTCGCAGCTGTTGCGAGGTCGGGCGGCTCAGCTTCAGGTCGAGTCGCTGCCCGTCGAACAGCAGATCGGGTCGGCGTTGGTCGTCTGTGGGCATCATTTGAGCGAGGCGCCAGATGGTGTTACGCAGTTCGGGGGCCTTGGTGTGTTCGAGTTCTTCCAACCGCTTGAGATAGGCCCGCACCTTGCCGGCATGTTCGGGTCGTTCGGCATTCTCGGCAGAGTCGAGCGATTCGTGGAAGAGCACCTCATAGACCCTGCGGAGTTCGCCGAGGGTGAACTGGTCGCGACAGAACCTGGCCGCCAGCGGGGTGGTGAGCACGAGCTGGCGCAGCAGTCTGATGGCCGCCATCACGATGTCTTCGTGGTCGAACTCGAGACGCGACGGCCGTGCCAGAAGGTCGACGACGGGGCGAAACTGCACACGACTGACGTGGCCGACGGCGTCGTCGGGGTGACGAGCCACGTCGCGGTCGTCGCCGACCACCGCGAGGTAGGCGATCGACACGGTGCGGCCACTGCGCGGGTCACGGTCAGCGTCACCAAAGGCTCTGACTTGGTGCAGATCAGCGGCCGTCAGGGTGAGAGTGGTTTCGCGGGCGAGCACTCGCACGGCGGCAGCCTCGAGGCTGGGGTCGGGCTCGGGGCCCGTGCCGTAGACGTCACCTAAGAGGGTGTGACCGACATGGCCGCCAGGCAGCGCCCAATGGTGGCGGGCGTCGCGGGGCACCTCGACGACCCGTCGCGGGCTGCCGGGGTGGCGACGGCGGGCGAGGTGGTTCTGGTCGATGAGGGCCTCTGACCCCCGTCGTTGCACCACCCCTATATGGAGGAGGTCATTTCTGAGACTAAAGAGCACCACGTCGACCGCCACGTGGAAGTCAGCGGGGCGGGGCTTTTTACCCTGCGACGGGCGCGAACTCGAGGTGGGGGGTTGCTTGGGCATGGGGCGTCCTGTATATTGGATGATTCGGATGTTCCTACCCAACGGTAACGCACGCCAGCACACAAAGTGTGGACTCCGTGCGTATATGGGGAGTGACTTCAGGCAATTAGCAATTTGACCTATTCCCGTAACACCCCTTCGGGATGATTGCCATGTGGACACCCACCTACACACCGAAACGGAGCACCGTACGAATACCGATCAGCACGATCAACACAAGAACCACCAACCAACGAAAGGAACCACCGCAAACACCAACATCAACCTGACCCCAGAACAGTCGCGCTTCGTCGAACAGACGTACCGCGCACTGCAGCGCATCTGCAAGCGCAGATTCGCCAAAGCAAATCGCTTGGGCCTGAAGCCTGACGACATCGCCAATTTCGCAATCAAGATCGTGATTGCGAATCTCGACAAGCACATGCGGCGCTCGCCGCTCCACTGCGCGAATGCAGTCGCCACGAACGCATTCAACGACTTGGTGCGTCGTGAACTCTCGCAACGCGGTCACGGCGCGCGAGGCACGCGAACGGTGATCGGTGACGAACCCATCAACCGTGAGGACTCCGGCGCAGGCAGCGTCATCGAGAACTACGGTGGCGGTCTCGACGACCCGGATTCCTGGGTCGAGCGCAATCACCGAGAGACCGTGCTCGGCGAAGTGAGCGAGCTCATCTCGCGACTTGCGTTTGACGGTTTCGTGCTCACCACGATCAACGGGCTCTCGCAAGGAGAAGCAGCAGAAGTTCTTGGCGTCTCGCGCACGCACCTGAACAAGGAAATGAAGAAAGCCACGCGACTCCTTCAGGGTCTCGGGGTGTCCTACGACCAATGGGGGGTCAACTGATGGAACACATCGACTACTTGCGGCAACTCATCACCGACATGGCCACCGACATCGACGGTGACATTGCCGTGGGGGAGAACTTCACCTTCGTGTACGAGGGGCACAAGTTCGCCGGGCGCATCTACGAACGCTTCAACGGCCATCTCGTCGTTGCGTTCGAAGTCGACGTCTGCACGACCCGACTCACGCGCACCAAGCAGGAGCTCATCAACCGACTGAACGGCCAGTTGCCGTTCACGTCGTTCCGCGTCACAAAAGCCGCGGGTGGCGAGCACACCATTACTGCGATGCACTCGCTCTCGGTGGCCACAATCGCCGCCGACCAGTTGGTGCAGTCGCTGGACAGCATCGCCTTCCAAGTGGGCGAGCAGCGTCCCGCCTTGACGCGTGAGACCAACTCCGCCGACAAGGTGGAGAAGCTCTTGCGCGAAGAAGCGAAGAAGCAACGCGAGGCGGAACGAGTGAACGACAACGTCGACGATGACTTCGACGACTTGCGCACGTCTGACTCCGACTCGTCGGCATCGCGTCGCGCTCGCGCACCCCGCGTGCACGAAGGTGACCGGGACACGAGCGTGATTCTCTCTGACCTGCGTCGGCTCGTCGGGCTCGAGCCTGTGAAACTCGAGGTCGAGCGGCTCGTTGCCGCCCGCAAGTTCGCCAACGCCCGAGTGGCGCGCGGATTGCCGGGCATCGAGCAGTCGCCGCACCTCGTGTTCACCGGCAACCCGGGCACCGGCAAGACCACCGTGGCGCGCATGGTGGCCGAGCTCTACAAGGCGCTCGGCATCTTGAAGAAGGGTCACGTGGTCGAAGCCGACTGCTCCAAGCTCATCGCCGCCTACGTCGGCCAGACGCCGATCAAGACACAGCGTCTGTGCGAGCAGGCGCGTGGCGGCGTGCTCTTCATCGACGAGGCGTACGGGCTGACTGCGCACCAGCACCAGGGTTACGGCCCTGAGGCGATCGAGACCTTGCTCAAGTTCATGGAAGACAACCGAGGCGACATCGTCGTGATCGTCGCTGGGTATCCCGTCGAAATGCAGGGATTCCTCGACGCCAACCCGGGCCTGCGCAGCAGATTCGACGTGGTCATCGACTTCCCCGACTACTCGACGGAAGAACTTACGAGCATCTTCGACTTGTACCTCGACGAGAAGCAACTCACGCTCACTCCTGAGGCGCGCGAGAAGCTCGTGTCGTATGTCGATTCGCTTCCGCGTCGGCGAGGATTCGGAAATGGTCGCGAGATGCGCAACCTCTTCAACGAGGTGGTGCGTCGTCAAGCCGTGTGGGCGGGTCGCAACGGACAGTTCGATCCGCTCGATCTCACGCAGATCGGTGTTGACGTGGTGCCCGAGCCGCGCCAGCCGCGAGAACTGGTGACAACCGGGGCGCACCCCGGCAACTACCTCTGAGCTGAGTCCGGGCCCGCGGTCGTTACGGGCGGAGTCCGGGCCCGCGGCAGGCGCGGCGGGCGGCTTCGCGCTTCTTGTTCGGCATTCGTGCCGCTCGCACGCGAACCCCGTCTCGAAAGCGGGTCATCTCGGCTGCATCACCTGCGCGTCGCCGCGCTGCCTTCTTCGCTGCGGATTCGACCCGAGTGTTCTTTGGGTTGGACCTGGCGTTGCGAGTAGCGCGGCGACGCGAGCGAGCCATGCGCCGAGGCTATGCCGCTCGGTGCGGCCGACCTGCGACGGTCATCGTCTCCGATGCGACAACTACCGTTTAGGCGTGCTGATCGCCACCTGGAACGTGAACAGCCTGAAGGCGCGCCTGCCGCGAGTGCAGGCATGGCTGGAAGACGTTCATCCTGACGTCGTGCTCATGCAAGAAACGAAGATGACCGACAAGGCGTTCCCTGCGCTCACCTTCAAAGAGATGGGTTATGAGTCGGCGCACTTCGGCCAAGGCCAATGGAACGGGGTCGCCATCTTGTCGCGGTTGGGCCTCGACAACGTGAGAACGAACTTTGTCGTCGGTGAACCCGACGGCGAAGCGCGCATCATCACCGCCGACTGCAGCGGGGTCACCGTGGTGTCGGTCTATGTGCCCAACGGGCGGGCCCTCGACCACGAGCACTACCAATACAAGCTGCGCTGGCTTGACCAGCTGGCAAAACATGTGGCGGCGATTGCCACACCCAGCGGCAACCTCGTCGTTGGCGGTGACTACAACATTGCGCCAGCCGACATCGACGTGTGGGACACCAAGGCGCTCGAGGGTTCCACGCATGTGAGTGCCGCAGAGCGCGAAAGACTGGAGGCGCTGTACGGCTGGGGTCTGCGCGACGTGCTGCGCGAGCAGCACCCAGAGCCTGGTATCTACTCGTGGTGGGATTACCGCAACGGCTCGTTCCATCGCGGCTGGGGCATGCGCATCGACTTGTTGCTCGCGACTTCGAACATCGCCGACGCCACGATGTGGACTGCCATCGACCGAAACGCGCGCAAGGGCGAGCAACCCAGCGATCATGCGCCGGTGCTGATGGAGGTGTCGACGTGAGCGCCAGCGAGTCAGCATCAAAGAGCCTCGGGGAAGCTGCGGCTGGTGTGACGCCCTCAGCCACCAACCAGTTCGGTGGCTTCCATGTGCAGGCTGGCCCGCTCACCGATGGCGATGTCGCCCGAGTTGAACTTGCTGATGAAGTGCGGGCAATGATTCGAGAAATCATCTCGACTGACGCAACCCCCGACGACATCCGCCGTGCCCGCGACCACGTACATGCCGGAGTCGAGGCGCTGGTCGCGAAGGCTCACGGCACGCCGCCCGGCGTCAGCGAGGCCGCACTCATTGAGCGCGGCCGAAACTTTCTGGCGCGCAGTCCGATGATGGGATCAATCAATCCGATTGCGGCTCCACTTGTCATTACGACAGTGAAAGAAGGCGAGCACGCGACCGTGGAGGCCCGTGTGACCTTCAGCAACACCTACGAAGGAGCGCCGGGCTGCGTGCACGGTGGTTTCATCGCGAGCGCTTTCGACGAAGTGCTCGGTGTCGCGCAGTCGGCCTCGGGCAACCCAGGGATGACCGCCAACTTGTCGGTGGACTACCGCTCGCCAACGCCGATTCTGCGAGAGCTTGTGTTTCGTGGATGGTGCGAGCGCGTCGAGGGACGCAAGATCTATACCCGCGGCACCGTGCACCACGGCGACACGCTGTGTGCCGAAGCGACGGGACTCTTCATCGCAATGCGGCCGGAACTGTTCGCCAAATTGTTGGCGATGCGCGACGCGCCGAAGTAAGTCGCCGGCTCAGGCCGGTTCGTCAGTGAATGCGGGTTCGCCGGCGATGATGGAAATCGGCTGGTCGACCATCGCCACCGAACCGTCGCTCGTCGCGATGGCGACGTCAGCAGGGATTCCCTTGTCGCGCAAGTTGCGATACTTCGCGCTACGCAGACCAACCGGTGCAGCAATGGTGTAGCCAGCCAAGTGACGCTCTTCTTCACTCTCGCCACCCCAGAGGCCGTACTCGTGGTTGACGCGCGCGAACTCGCGGCAGGTGTCTTTCACGACGCACTTATCGCACAACGAGCGGGCCTTCGCCTCGCGACGCGCACGGGCCTGGGGACGCTCAGCTTTCGGTGCAAAAAAGAGATGGGTCTTGCCTTTGCAATTCGCGAACTGCGTCCAGTCGATGTCGCCGATCGGACCGCGAATGTCGAAGTCATCGGGAAGAGCGTGGGTATCGATGGTGGTCATCGGGGCCTCGGGGCGTATGTGGTGGGGGTGTGAGACCAGTCCCTTGCTCCCCACGCTGGGAGCAAGACCCTCGTCCGACCTTGTGGGAGGGGGCGGGTCGGACGAGGGGAGACTGTGCTCGCTATTTAACACTAAATGGTCGGGTCTGGGGCTGTCAAGTGGATGACTGTGACCTTCGCCGCGAAACCAGACCCGGTACCGACGGGGCGTATGGAGCGGCCGGGGCGGACAGGGCGGCGGGCAAACGCCAGTTAGGCCTGGCGCCGGCGGGGCTTACAGCAGTTCGGCGGCCAGGCTGGCCACTTCAGAGCGCTCGCACGCGGCGAGCGTGACATGCCCGAAGAGCGATTGACCGGCAAAGGCCTGAATGAGCACCGCGAGGGCGTTGTTGCTCTCGCCCATGTACGGGGCATCGATCTGGCTCGTGTCTCCGGTAAACACCACTTTGGTGCCTTCGCCGATGCGGGTGAGGATGGTCTTGAGGGTCGTCGGCTCGAGGTTCTGGGCTTCGTCAACGACCACGAACTGTCCCTGCAGCGAACGTCCGCGCAAGAACGTGACCGACTCGAGAGTGAGTTGCCCACGATCGGAGAGGTCTTCGATCAAGCTGCGTGCGTCGCGACTTGAGCGCTCTTGGGTGAGAGCGACGATGGCATCGTGGATCGCCGACATCCACGGGTCGAGTTTTTCTTCGAGACCGCCGGGCAAGAATCCGACGTCGGCGCGACCGACCGGCACGAGCGGGCGATACACCGCGAGTCGTTCGTACCGGCGTTGTTCAACCACTTGCTCGAGGCCGGCTGCGATGGCCATGACGGTCTTGCCGGTGCCCGCCCGACCGTCGAGTGCGATGACGGCAATGTCTGGGTCGAGCAACAGCTCGAGGGCGAAGCGCTGCTCTTTGTTGCGCGGCCGCAGGCCCCAAGCCTCGGGAACGTTGGTGTCGAGCAGGTGTAGCGACTCGTCGCGCACCCGGGCGAGGGCCGACTGCGAGCCATTGCGCAGGATGGCGAAGTTGTTGTTGTAGAGATGCTCAGCGCCAGCCACCCCACTGTTTGCCGTCACGCCACGCGAATACAGGGAGTCGACTGCGGCCGAATCGGCTTCGAGGGTTACCCAACCCATGGCTTTATCGGTGGCGCTGCGGGCCACCGGGTGGTGCTCGCTTGCCGTCAGTCCGAGGTGGGCGGCTTTGATGCGCAGTGCGGCATCGTTCGACACCAAGCAGGTGGGCGCGATCTTGCCCTGGCCGATTGCTGCGCCGATGATGCGGTTATCGGGCACCGCTGGGTCGAGCCCGTGGTGCTCGAGACGCTCGCGATCGACGTTGTTTACCTCGATGTGCAGGGTGCCTGAATCGGGGTCGTCGGTAAGGGGGGTGGGTTCGGCGAGCGACCCGCCGGCCTGACGGCGCAGTTCTTCGATGTTTCGCAGTGCGGTGCGCGCGGCACGCCCAACGTCATCCATGCGCGTTTTCAAACTGTCGAGCTCTTCGACGACGGTGAGTGGAATCACCACGGCACAACCGGGGAACGCGTGCATTGACGCAGGATCTGCGATGAGCACCGACGTGTCGAGAACGATTCGTTGCGGCACGAGCGAGAGCGCCGCAGCGGATCGCTCGGTCGAGTGAACTACGTCAGCGTCGGTGTGGCGTCGAAGTGGTTGAGGCGACAACGTTTCTAAGCATGGTCGCTGCGCGTTCGCGAGTGGTGGATTGTTTCGTAATTTCTCGGTGAAATTTCGGGGTGGTTCAAAAAATTTTTTGTGGCGGATGTCCGCGTGCGCCCTGAAGGCCGTCTCCGGCGAGCGCGATGACAGCGCGGCGCCACCAATGGGGCAATGATTTGACCCGACGAAATGCACTCTTGCGAATTCCTGGCAATTATCTGATTGCTTGATATCCGCAACGAAAATGCTCGTTTACCTCGTATTTATCGGGCTTTTCGCGTATTCCCTCGCACGCCGCCAGCGAGGTCATGCTGATGCGGAGATGTGGATGGCACGAAAAATCCGACAAATTGTCGATTCTGTCGCCGGTTACAGCGGCCAATTCGATCAAACGCATGCACGGTGTGATGATCTCGCGTGATGCGCGACGATCAACCAGCGGTACTTGCATTTGGTCGCGGAATCCAGTGAGATTGATGTTCACGGAACTCCGATTCCGAGAAAGCAAGGAAATAGCAATGACAAAAGCAGACCTCCTCGCCGCAGTCGCAGCGAAGACCGACGTTTCGACGGCGAAAGCCGATGAAGTGATTCAGGCCTTCGTTGATCTCGTCGTGGAATCTGCGAAGAATGGCGACAAGGTGTCGTGGCCGGGCTTCGGTTCGTTCTCGACGTCAAAGCGCCAAGCGCGCACTGGCCGCAATCCCCGAACGGGAGAGCCGGTCCAGATCGCCGCTTCAACAACGATGAAGTTCAGCCCCAGCAGCACGCTGAAGGCCGGACTGAATCCAAACCGGTAATACCAAAGCAATACATCAACCAATCAAGGAGAAAAGCCATGGCAAAGAAGCGCAAGGCCGCCAAGAAGGCGCCAAAGAAGAAGGCCAAGAAGGCGACGAAGCGTCGCAAGAAGGCCAAGAAATAACTAACTCTCGTCGTTAGACGAAGTTAATTCGGTTCGGAGTACGTAACGACCGGGGGGCGAAAGCCTCCCGGTTCGTTCTTTTCTGGGGGTCGGCTCCAGACGAATTCCTGAGATGGCTCAGGCACATCTCGAATACACCTCAGACGCACCTCAGGTGAGTTACCTACGCAGCTCAGGCGAGGCCGGCGGCAGCGAGGTCATCAGGCGTGTCGAGGTCGAGACCCAAGTCGGGTCGTGCCACCACCGTGACTGCCCACCCGCGCCTAGCCGCCTCAGCTCGGTGGGCAGCAAACGAGCCTGGTCCGTACTGGAAGGTGAAGTCACCCTGAGCAGGCATGAGCAGTGCATTGGTGCCGTCGTGGTGTCGGTCGGGCACGATCACCACGTCGCCAGGCTCGTTTGAGAGCGGCGCCAGCGGCCCGGGCTTGGGCAGGTCGCTGTGCACGATGAGCACCCGCTGGCATCCCGCATCGAGGGCTGCGGCGCGTCCGGCGGCAGCCGCCTCGTTGAGACCCGGTCGTTCAGCCCGTACGACCGTGGCGCCGCTGGCGCGTGCCCATGAGGCGACGTGTTCGTCGTCGCAGACCACGAACACGGGGAGGGGTGCGGCAGCGCGTAGCACCGCCTCGGCACATCGTTTGGCGAGTTCGGCACGAGCCGGCGCACTCAGCACCTCAGCCAGGCGACCTTTGGCAAGTTCAAACGACTTGATCGGCACCACGACGGCCGTGTGCGCGGGTGCCTTCATTCGCCTGAAGCCTACGATTTGGTCGTGGGATTGCCGTTTGCCCGCGTCGCCGTGATCGGTGCCGGTTCGTGGGGCACCACGGTCGCGTCACTCGTCGCAAACAACGCTCCGACGGTGCTGTGGGCGCGGCGCAAAGAACTCGCCGAAGAGTTGCGCACCACACGCACGAACTCGCGCTACCTGCCTGGTCATCGCGTGCACGACGAACTGCAGGTAACCGACGATGTGGTTGATGCAGTGCGCGACTCGTCGCTGGTCGTAGTGGCGGTGCCCTCGGCGGGCTTTCGCGACGTCGTGCGCACCTTGGCACTACACCTCGAACCCAATGCGGTGTTGATGAGCCTGACAAAAGGTCTCGAGCGAGGAACGGGTCGGCGTATGAGCGAAGTACTCGGTGACTTGGCACCCGAGCATCCAGTGTCGGTCTTGTCGGGCCCGAACCTGGCCGGGGAGATCGCTGCTGGTCAGCCGGCGGCGAGTGTGGTCGCCTGCGACGATGCATCCGTTGTCGTCAAGCTGCAAGAAGTCTTCACGCGGCCACTGTTTCGCGTGTACACCCACGACGACGTCATCGGCTGCGAGATCGGTGGTGTGGTGAAGAACGTGATCGCCATCGCCGCCGGGATGGCCCACGGCATGGGTTTCGGCGACAACTCGCGCGCCACACTCATCACGCGCGGTTTGGTGGAGATGGCTCGCCTCGGTGCGCAGCTCGGTGCCAACCCCGGCACGTTCTCCGGCTTGGCGGGGATGGGTGACGTGATCGCTACGTGCTCGTCGATGAAGAGCCGCAACACCACCGTGGGCGTTCGCCTGGGCAAGGGTGAGACAATCGCGGAGATCAACGCGTCAATGAACCACATGGTGGCCGAGGGCGTGAAAAGTGCAGGTGCGGTCGTCGGGCTTGCCCGCAAGGCGGGGGTGGAGATGCCGATTTGTGAGGCCGTCGCGGAGGTGTGCGACGGGCGACTCGGCGCAGCCGACGGCATGCTGCGGTTGATGACGCGATCGCGCAAGTCTGAGCGCGACTGACCGAGTCGAGGAGAATTGTGTCGATGACGTCAGTTCGTATCGGTCTGCGCGGTGGTACGGCGCTCGCCGAGGTCGACTCCGCGGGTGTTGTCACTCGTAGCGCCCGCGCACGGCGTTCTGGTCTCTTGCGCCGACGCCGGAGCGAACTCAGCGAGCTCGGCTGGTGGGTGGCTGCCGACGACCGCTGGCACAACCCGCGACGCGAGCCGAGTCGCAGGCAGCGGATGATTGACGGCACGCCGGTCGTCGAAACCAAGATTGCTGTGCCGAGCGGCGACGTGGTGCAGCGCGCGTTCATGGTTGCCGATCACGGCGGTTGCGTGGTGATGGAGATCACCAACGAGTCACCCACCGCAGTGGTGGTCGCGGTGCCCACGACCGGATTGGTCACTGACGCAGCGTCGACACCAACCGAACCGCGAGGCATCGAACTTCCGAGCGACGTGCGGGCGTTTCCTCTGGCTCACCGATCAACGGTGCGATTCGTGTGGCGAGCAGATTCCGATGCCCCAGTGCCATCCATCGAATCGTTTGCGTCAGCTACTCAAGTGGCGCGCGGCTGGTCGTCGGCAAGCGAACGGGCGAGTCGTGTCTCGCTCGGTGCGCAGACGTTGGTCGCTGCACGCTGCGCATTGCTGCTGGCTCCTTCGCGAGAAGTGGACGACCTGCTGCAACGTGATGCGGCCCACGGAGCTCTGGCGATTGTCGAGCGCGTGCGCATGGGTGAGCCTGCCGCACCCCACGTTGAACAACTCGCCGATGCTGCGCGACGCATGCTGCGCACGCCGAGCGCCAAGTGGGCGAGCAGGGCACTGGTCATGACGGCACGAGCTCTCGCTGCTGCCGACGAGTCGCTGGCTAGCAGCGACATCACTGACGCGTGGGCTGCCACGTTCGGTGATGGCTATGCCGACGCCACTCCGCGTGGCTCTGCCGGGGATGCGTCTCGCGACGAGGACAGCCCTGTCGACGTGGTCGCTCGCACCGAAGACGCATTCGTGCGGGCTGTGTCGATGCACGAAGCGGAGTTATTCGCGAGTGGCCTCGCCGACGCGTGGCGCGGGGTGAACTTCGAAGCCCACGGGTTGGTCGCTGGGCCGCGGCACACGCTGTCGATCGCAGTTCGCTGGCACGGGCCCAATGCTGCAGTGTTGTGGGAAGTCGACGGGCCGCCGGGTCTGAGGTTGCGCGCACCGAGCATCGACGAGACGTTCGTCGCCAACAATCCGCGGGGTGAAGGGTTGCTACGGGTGGGAGTGTGATGGCGGCGCGACAACAGCCGCCGACGCTCGAACTCGAGCACACGTTGCCTGGTGTCGTGTGCGGTGTCGACGAAGTTGGCAAAGGTTCGTGGGCCGGGCCCCTCGTCGTGTGTGTCGCAGTGCTCGACAGCGGCGTTGCAGTCGACGATCTCGTCGCGCGCGACTCGAAGTCACTCAGCGAGAAGAAGCGAGAAGCCATCTTCGACGTGGTCGCCGCGCAGTGTGCTGGCTGGGCGCTCGGTGCCGCCTCGAATACCGAGTGCGACGCGCTCGGCATGAACGACGCGCAAAAAGTTGCCACAAAACGGGCATTCGAGTCGTTGGCGCAACGCGGCGTGCGTCCGAACAGTGCGATTGTGGACGGAAGATGGGATTTCGTGTCGCCACTCGCCGAGCATGTGCTGATGCGCGTGAAGGCTGAGTCGGTGTCTGCTTCAGTCGCAGCCGCGAGCGTGCTGGCGAAGGTGTCGCGCGATCGGCTGATGCGCGAACTTGCCGCTCAGCACTCGCATTGGTCGTTCGAAACGAACAAGGGATACCCGTGCCCTAAGCACCGCGCTGGGTTGCTCGAGCACGGTGTGTCGGCGCTTCACCGCACGAGCTGGGCGTTCATGCAAAATCTGGGGCTCGCGCGACAGCCTTAGATGCTGCGTCAGCCTTTTTGCGTGCCGACCTTCAGATCGCGGAACGGCGACTTGGAGTCGATGCCAACATCCTTGGGCAGTCCGAGCACGCGCTCACCCACGATGTTGCGCATCACCTCGTCTGAACCTCCGGCGATACGCAGACCCGGGGCACCGAGCAGTAGCTGGTTCCACGCGTAGGTGCCCCATTCACCTGTGTCGGCTTGCAGTTTCGCGCCGAGCACGTGGCAGAGGAAGTCGTTGAGCAACTTCTGGTTGTTGACGAGCGCCATCTTCGAGGTTGACATCTCGGGTCCTGGCGTCTGGCCAGCCTTCATCTTGTCGGTCGCGCGCTTGTTGGTGAGGCTGGCGACTCGGTAGTTGATGTAGAGGTTGGCGAGCATGTCGCGCACGAGCGCATCGTCTTGCAGACCGAAGTGGCGCACCATCGCGGTGATGCGGGTCATCATCGAGACCTCTCCACCGCCCGAGCCGGTGCCGATGGCGGCACGCTCATTCATCAAGGTGGTGAGAGCGACACCCCAACCTTCGTTCTCTGCGCCGAGGCGGTACCAGTCGGGTACTCGCACCTCGTTGAAGAACACCTCGTTGAACGACGCCCCGCCGGTCATCTGCCGCAACGGGCGAATCTCGACGCCCGGAGCCTTCATATCGACCAAGAACGCGGTCATGCCCTTGTGCTTAGGTAGCGATGGGTCGGTACGGCAGATGATCTCGCCG
>RFOJ01000070.1 GCA_009926705.1 Acidimicrobiia bacterium | reverse complement strand
GCCGGGACGTCGATCTGGCCGAGCTCGGTGCCTTCTTGCAAGCCGAAAATTTCGGCGAGCTTGAGCACTTCGGGGCCGATCTTGCGGAAGAGCTTGTAGCGACCAACGCGCGAGGTGTCGTAACGGCGCGATTCGAAGAATGCGCTCTCGAAGTTGATGCGGGCGGAGTCGACCGTGGCCGGTTCGCTCGGGCGCGTGCGGCGCATAATCTCGACCATCGCTTCGTCGCGGGTCGGTGCGATGTGCTTCTCGCGCAGCCACTGCTCTTCGAGGAAGTCGAAATACTTGACGAAACGCTCGAGGAACCCCGGCGCGTGCTGCTCGTCGTAGCCGAGCGCGCGCAGGATGAGGAAGATGCTGAGACGACGCTTGCGGGCGATGCGCGCGCCAGCCGTCGGGTTCTTGCCCGGCTTGTGCTCGACGTCGAACTCGAGCCACTCACCGCGCTGAGGGTGGATGGTGCCCTTCACCAACTGGTGCTTGGCGAGGTTACGCAGGCGGTAACGCTCACCAGCCTCGAAAATCACGCCCGGCGAACGCACGAGCTGCGAGACGATGACCTTCTCGATGCCGTTGACGAGGAAGGTGCCGCGCTCGGTCATCTTCGGGAATTCGCCGATGTAGACGACCTGCTCCTTGATTTCACCCGTATCACGGTTGGAGAAGCGGGCCTTCACGAAGCGAGACACTGCGTAGGTGTGGTGCTTCGTGCGGCACTCGGCTTCGGTGAACTTCGGTCCGGGTGTCAGTTCGCGATCATCGGGATCGAATTCGAGTTCGAGTTGCAATGAGCCATCAGTGGTCTTGATCGGCGAGATGTCAGCGAACACGTCGCGCATGCCGTCGCGCATGAACCAGTTGAAACTGTCTTTTTGCACCGCCAGCAAGTCCGGCATTTCGAGAACTTCGTCAAGTGATGCGAACGAATAACGTTCGCGTGCGGCGGCGCGAGACGGCACGGGTACGACTCCTACTTATCTCAAGTTGAATGGCGGGGACTAACGAATTGCGGCGTTGGTGTGTGGGCGGGTCGCCGGAACGCAAACGCCACTCCTCCGTGATGAGGTGTAGCAGGGGCGTCGCACGGCGACTCGTCACGCTACCTGCGCGGGGCCGACTTTCCACCAGAACCGCGACGTTGCGCGGCCCTGGATTCGAGTTCGAACCCCGCGCCGAGGTGGCGAGGGTTGGCAGGCGTCAAAGAGACGCCAACCGACCGGGGTGAACCGGTCAGGCCAACTCGACGGTGGCGCCGACTTCTTCGAGTTTCTTCTTGGCAGCGTTGGCGTCGGCCTTGCTGACCTTGTCCATGATCGGCTTCGGGGCGCCATCGACCAGTTCCTTGGCTTCCTTCAAGCCGAGGTTGGTCAGTTCGCGCACGACCTTGATGACCTGGATGGGCTGGCCACCCTTGTCCTTCAAGATGACCGAGAACTCGTCCTTCTCTTCGGCTGCAGCAGCTGGGGCTGCGCCACCGCCAGCGGCGGCAACGGCGACCGGAGCAGCGGCAGTGACGCCGAACTTCTCCTCGAACGCGTCGAGAAGCTCCTTCAGTTCGAGCACGGTGAGGGCGGCGATCCCGTCGAGGATCTCTTCCTTCGTGAGTGCCATGGTGTGTTTCCTCTTTCTTTCTTGTGGTGGATTGGTTGGTTGGTATTCGATCTCGTGGTGTTGTTCGGCTTACGCCGCTTCTTTTTGCTCGACGAGTGCCTTCAGGCCGTACGCGGCCTTGCGCGGCAACGCCGAGAGCATGTATGCGGTGTTGGCCATCGGTGCCTTGAGCAGGCCGGCGAGCTTGGCCAGCATGACTTCGCGCGATGGCAAGTCGGCGAGAGCCCGCAGACCCTTCACGTCGACTGCCTTGCCGTCAACGACGCCGCCCTTCAGTTTGAGGGCTTCGTTCTCTTTTGCGAACTCGCGCATCGCCTTGGCGACTGCCGAAACTTCGCCGTTGATGAACGTGATCGCGACCGGGCCGCCGACCATGCCTTCAACGGCCGACATCGAGCCGTCGCGGGCGGCGATCTTGACCAGGGTGTTCTTGTAAACCTTGTACTCCGCCCCGAGCGGTCGCAGGGTGCGGCGCAGCTTGGCGAGGGCCCCCACGGTGAGGCCGCGGTATTCAGAGACGATGACCGCGTTGGATGCGGCAAACTTGTCGCGGACTTCGGCGACGACGGCAGCCTTTTCGGCGCGCGCGGTGGACATGTCGTTTCCTTCCTCGTGTGGCCAGGTTTCCCTGATTATTCGCCCGAGGGCGAACCGCACTTCTGTGGTTGGTAGAGCGCGTTGGACGCTATCGGGGGCAGTCTGGTTTTGCTACCCCGTCGGCTCGGCCAGGCGAGTCAGCCCAACTCGTAGAGCTGGCGCATGATCATGTGGCCGACGATGAGTTGTAGATCCTCAGCGACCTGCATGTCGTGAATCGGGAAATGCATCGGGTGCTGGGCTAGTTCCTTACAGCGGCCGCCCTCGTACGCCACGATCGCGAGCGTGACCATGCCGAGTTCATTGCCTGTTTCGAGGGCCTTAACCACGTTGGGCGAATTGCCGCTCCCCGACAACACGACGAGCACGTCGCCGGCTTCAGCCTTCACCCGCAACTGCTCGGAAAAGACCTTGTCGTAGCCGATGTCATTGGCCAGGCACGTCAAGACGGATGCATTCGCCGGAAGAGCTTCAATCCGCAGTCCGATGCCGCGCTTTACGCCCGCGCCGTAGGTGAAATCGTTGGCGAGGTGGATTGCGTTGCCGGCGCTTCCACCGTTACCGCACAGGTAGATGCGCTTGCCCGTGTTCCACGCCTGCAAGAAGACCTGGGTGTACTTCTCCACCAGGGCGATTTCTGGCCCGCGCAACACGCGTGTCAAAGTGTCGATGTAATCGTTCACTACGTGCGCATTGGAGGCGGTCATACGTCGCAATCCTACATCTGGTCCGCTCGTACACTTGAAGTACTCGATGACGCGCTCGTCGGAATCTGCCCCGCCCGTCATCTATGTGTCGTCGTCTCGATACGAGCGCCGCCATCTCGAAGACGCGTTGCAAGGCAACTCCACGGTGTCGATCGTCTGCAACGAAAGCGGTAAACGACTTAGCGAAGATCGGCTCATCGCCACCAAGCCGATGAAGTGTGTCGGCATCATCGCCGGGCTCGAGCCGCTCTCGGCTCGAGTGCTCGAGCATTACAGCGACCTGAAAGTCATCTCGCGGCTGGGCACTGGCATGGACAGCGTCGATCTTGATGCTGCCCGCAAGCACGGCGTGAGCGTGTTCGGCACACCCGACGCCACCACCGATGCAGTCGCGGAGTTGACGATTGGTCTCATGATCTCGATGCTCCGGGGTATCGCTGCATCCGACCGAGGCATGCGGGCAAAGACGTGGACTCCGGTCATGGGTGGCCTGATCAAAGGTCGAACGGTCGGCATCATCGGCTTCGGGCGTATCGGTCGACGTGTTGCACAACTCGCCGAAGCGTTCGGTGCGCGGGTCGTCTACAGCGACCCCTTCGCAAACGGCGGCGATGAACGAAGCGTCTCGCTGCAGGAGTTGCTCGATGTCAGCGACATCGTCACGCTTCACACGCCGCTGAACGACGCGACTCGCGGCCTGCTTGGTGCGAGCGAGATCTCGCGACTGAAGGACGGCTGCATCATCGTCAACGTCGCTCGCGGCGGCCTTGTCGACGAAGAGGCCTTGACCCGAGCAGTACGCGCTGGCCGCGTCAAGGCAGCCGTCGATTGTTTCGTCGAAGAGCCATACGTTGGGGCATTGTGCGACGAACCCGACACCGTCCTCACCGCGCACATGGGGTCGCTCACTGCCGAAACTCGCACGCTCATGGAAGTGACCGCAGCTCGACAACTCGTCGCTGAACTGCGCAAACAGGGGGTCTTGTAGCGTTGTCGGAGGTGACTTCGACCCGTATTGAGCGCCTCACCGGCCTGCGCACGCGACTTCGCTCCGACCAGCCAACGGTCGGTACGTGGATGCAGATTCCCAGCCCTGACGTCGCCGAATTGCTGGCTTCAGGCGGCTTCGACTGGGTCACTATCGATCTTGAGCATGGCGCAATCGCTCGGCACCAGCTGCCCGATCTCTTCCGCGCCATTGAGCTGCACGGGGCGGTGCCCCTTGCTCGCGTGGCTCTGCCCGACGGCAGTTTGTGCCAGCAAGCGCTCGACTCTGGTGCTGTAGGCGTCGTTATTCCGCGCGTCGAATCGGCATCACAACTCACGGAGATTGTGGCCGGCTGCATGTGGCCGCCCTCCGGCAAGCGAGGCGTCGGGTTCTCCCGTGCGAACTTGTTCGGGCGGATGTTTGAGGACTACAAGACCGAAGCGCAGCAGCCGCTCATCGTCGCCCAGATTGAGAGCAAGAATGCAGTCACCTCGATCGCCTCACTGCTCGCCGTGCGCGGGCTCGACGCCGTCATGATCGGACCATACGACCTGTCGGCATCGCTCGGAGTGCCCGGCCAGGTCGACCACCCCGATGTACGCGCGTGTGTGAGCGAAGTGCTGAAGGCATGCCGTAAAGCAGGAGTGCCAAGCGGCATGCACGTGGTGACGCCCGACCCCAAGCGCCTGGAAGAAGAAATTGCGGCCGGACATCGATTCCTTGCCTACGGAGTTGACGCCGTATTCGTTTCGCACACAGCCCAGAACCCGCGAGGTCGCCGCTGAAGGCCGTCGCCATCATCCCTGCGCGGATGGCGAGCACGAGGTTCCCGAACAAACCGCTCGCGCTCATCGACGACCGCTCCATGATCGAGCACGTGTACGCGCGGGTTGCATCGTCGAAACTTCTCTCGAACGTCGTCATCGCGACGTGCGACCAAGAGATCATCGACGCTGCCGCAAAGTTCGGTGCCGTTGGCATCATGACCGCGAACACCCACGAACGCGCTTCTGATCGCTGCCACGAGGCGATGATGAAACTCGCCCAGCAAGGTCATCACTACGACGTTGCAGTGATGGTGCAGGGTGACGAGCCGATGACCCACCCCGACCAGATCACGGAGGTGCTCGCACCGTTGCAGAGTGCTGACATTGCCGTGAGCAATCTGTGCCTCGAGATCTCCGAAGAGGAGGCAAAGAGCCAAGACGTCGTCAAGGTCGTGATGGACCAAAGCGACGATGCGATGTATTTCTCTCGTGCAGTGATTCCAGGCCTGATTGGCAAGCAGGTGCGCACGTTCTACAAACAACTGGGGTTGATGGCGTTCCGGCGCGAAGCACTTGAGCAGTTCGCTCGTCTCACGCCCACTCCGCACGAAAAGAGCGAGTCGGTCGACATGCTGCGATTCCTCGAGCATGGTGTTGCGATTCGAATGGTGCGAACGGCGCACAAGACGATTGCCGTCGACACACCCGCCGACCTTGAGCGCGTGAAGAAGGCACTCAAGAACGGCTGACACCGGATACCACGAGTAGCCTTAACTCGTGGCACGACTGAGGGTCGGCATCGCCGGATACGGAATCGTCGGAAAACGGCGCCACGAGTG
>RFOJ01000069.1 GCA_009926705.1 Acidimicrobiia bacterium | reverse complement strand
TCCGCACGGGGCGCAGCTCACCATCGGTATCGTCGCCGTGATGCAGATGCACCCCCACGCGCTGATCCCCCGCGACGCCAAGGCGGTCGAGGGGCACGAACTCGAGCGTGAGACGCTGCGGCGGGTGTGGCAGTTCGCCGGCCCGTACCGCTCAACCATCGTCGTTTTCTTAGGGGCGATCCTCGCCTCGGCGCTCGTCGCGCTGGTACCCCCATTCGTCTTTCGGGCAATCATCGACGAGGCGATTCCGGCCGGCGACCGGGCAATGGTCTGGTGGCTGGCGTTACTGGCCGTCGGGGCGGCCCTCGCCGAGGCGGCCTTGGCCATCGTGCAGCGGTGGGGTTCGGCGCGGGTCGGCGAAGGCCTGATCTATGACTTGCGGGTGTCGCTCTTCGACAAAGTGCAGCGCATGCCGGTGGCCTTCTTCACGCGCACCCAGACCGGTGCCCTCATCAGCCGGTTGAACAATGACGTCATTGGCGCCCAGAGCGCAGTGACCTCCACCCTCGGCACTGCGGTGAGCAATTCCGTGATTCTTCTGACGACCGTCGTCGCCATGTTGGCCCTTGAGTGGCGGCTGACCATCCTCTCGCTGGTGGTGCTGCCCGCGTTCATCGTTCCGGCGAGGCGTGTCGGCAAGCGACTCCAAGCGATTGCCGCCAAACAGATGGATCTCAACGCACAGATGAATACGCAGATGCAGGAGCGCTTCAACGTCGCCGGCGCACTCTTGGTGAAGCTCTTCGGACGACACCGAGACGAAGTCGATGCATTTGCCGGAAGAGCTGCCGGGGTGCGCGATTCGGGCGTCTTGGCGGCGATGTACGGCCGCGTGTTTTTCGTTGCGCTCGGGCTCGTCGGCGCGCTCGGTGCTGTCGCCGTATACGGCGTCGGGGCCCAGCTCGTGGTGTCGGGCGACGTCACCTCGGGCACGCTGGTGGCGCTGGCAGCCCTGGTCACCCGCGTCTACATGCCACTCACCGCCCTGAGCAACGCACGTGTTGAGCTACTGACTTCGTTCGTGAGCTTCGATCGAGTCTTCGAAGTACTTGATGCCCCGCTTGCCGTTGCCGACCGCAACGGCGCCTACGACCTACCGGCACCACGCGGCGCAATCGAATTCGCACGCGTCAACTTTCGGTATCCGCCGGCTGCGGAGGTGTCGATTCCTTCTCTTGAAGCCCCTGGTGCACCCACTGGCGATCCCGATCGCGACGTGCTGCACGACGTGTCGCTCTCGATTGCGCCAGGTGAAACCGTTGCGATCGTCGGCCCGTCGGGCTCGGGCAAGTCGACGCTCGCTTCTCTCGTGCCGCGTCTCTACGACGTGACATCAGGTTCGGTGCGCATCGACGGCCACGACGTGCGCGATCTCACTGGTGCCAGTTTGCGCTCGGCGATCGGTGTGGTGTCGCAAGACCCGCACCTGTTTCACGAGAGCATCGAGTCGAACCTTCGCTACGCCATGCCCGGTGCCAGCGACGCCGACCTCGTAGCGGCTTGTGAACGCGCAAGAATTCACGACACCATCGCGGCGTTGCCGGACGGCTATCGCACCGTGGTGGGCGAACGCGGATATCGCCTGTCAGGCGGCGAGAAGCAACGTCTCGCAATCGCCCGATTGCTGCTGAAGAACCCCGCGGTGATGATTCTCGACGAAGCGACCAGCCACCTCGACAACGAAAACGAAGCTCTCGTGCAACTCGCGCTCGACGACGCGTTGCGCGGCCGCACGGCGATCATCATCGCGCATCGTCTGTCGACGATTGCTTCCGCAGACCGCATCGTGGTGCTTGAGGACGGGCACATCGTCGAGCAAGGAACCCATGACGAACTCATGTCACTCGACGGCGCTTACGCACGCCAAGTGCGTGCCGGCGGACTCTTTACGTCAGCAATGAAGTCGTAGTGTCTCGCCATGGCACTCGGCCGATTCCATGAGGTCGTCGTCTAGCCGATTGCTTCTGTGAGTCTCTCGACCACCGCTCGGCTGACTTCTTCGAGCTTCTCACCCACCCCAACTGCTTCACTCAACGAAGCTGCAACTTCGATGCGCAACAGTCGCCGGTAGAGCACCACGTCGATCGCGCGAAACACCGTGCACTGGAATCGTGCGGCGTCTTTGGTGCGGCGCTGCGAGATACCGACGACCTTGTGACCGCCTCGCACCACTTCGCCCGGCCCGACCGAAGCAAAGCACACGGCACGCTCAGGTGCAGTCGCCACCAGTTTCTCTCGGTGCACCGCCCAACCAGAGGTTGATCCGCCGCCTGATGGAGAACTAGGCGCCACGTCTTGCAGCACGTCGCACCAGACTTCACCGAGCCACCACGTGGCGCGCTCAACGTCGTCATGCCACAACGCATGTCCGCGTGGCACGGTCACGTCGATCCACGAGTGGTCACTTGGTTGCAGGATGACGACTCCTCCACCGCTGCGGCGGCGCACCACCTCGAAACCCGACTCAGCAGCGCGATCGGCATCGACTACATCGAAGGATTGCGTACTGCCGAGCACGACGGCAGGACGCACGATCTCCAGTACTTCCACCCGCGCGACTGGCTCGATTGGTCGGTCGTGCAGCGCCCCCGCGTCGCCCTTCACGAGGCGACGGACAGGTACTGCTTCCATGCGTCGGGCACTCTGCCGACGGCAGCGGTAATCCACGCTTGGTCGCGCGGTGAGTCCGGCACTTTGGCGAGAATCATGCCCGCTTCTTTCGGAGTGCGGTCGCGCTTCACCAAGTTGCACGTGCGGCAGGCAGCGGCCACGTTCTCCCAAACGTGTTCGCCGCCCCGCGAGCGCGGAACGACGTGGTCGATCGAGTCAGCAGGGCGCCCGCAGTACTGGCACTTGTAGCCGTCGCGCGCGAATACTGCCCGACGCGACAACGCCGTACGCCGGCGGAACGGGGCGCGCACCAAGTAATTGAGTCGAATGACGAGTGGTGCCTTCATAACGAGTGACGCCGCACGAATCTCTGTGCCGTCGTCCTCGATGATTTCTGCCTTCTCGGCGAGCACGAGGCAGACGGCTCGACGTGCCGAGACCACGCTCAGCGGCTCGAACGTCGCGTTGAGCACGAGCGCGCTGCGCATCGCTATGCCCTTGCTCTTCTTCTTCGCAGGTCGCGCTGATACGAGCGGCACCAGGCCAGATACGTCACGAGGTCTCGTGGCTCCGTCGAGTGCATGGCATCACCGTACTGCGTCTCCAGACGGAATCGCATATAACGCTCGTCCGGCAACGGCAAGAACGGCGCGCGTCGCCACCAGCCGTTGGGCGCCAATCGAAATGCTTGTCGCGCTGCGGTGAACCAGAGTGACGGTCGGCGCGCCACCGCAAAGAGTGCAGCTGCTCCGAGTTTCGGTCTGCCACCCTGCATCGCGCGTCTCAGTTCGGTCGCGGCTCTTTCGGTAGGCCGAGCACCATCTCGCCGATGATGTTGCGCTGAATCTGCGACGAACCGGCGTAGATCGTGCCAGCTCGCGCGTTGAGGAATGTCATCGCCCAACTCATGGTCGAGTTCGGCGCTCCTGCATCGTCGGTCTGGAACGCCGTGCTTGGTTTGCGACCGACCGGGATCATCGCGTCCATACCGAGAATGTCGAGCGCAAGTTCGGTTGACTTCTTGTGGAACTCGCTCCAATACAACTTGGAGATTGCGCCGTCGGGCCCTGGGTGGTGACCAGCCAAGAACTTGGTCAGCGTGCGGCGACCCAGGTACTTCATGATCTGCACCTTCGAGTAGCACCACGCGAGTCGCTGGCGGATGCGCGGGTCGTCAGCCACACCCTTGTCGCGCGCCAATGCGACGAGACGATCGAATTCCGCTTCGTAGCGAATCGGGCCGGTCGCGGCCGCTTCACCGCGTTCGAAGCCGAGCAGCGCCATCGCAACGGCCCAGCCGTTGTTCACGCCACCGACGACGTTTTCTTTCGGCACGCGCACGTCGGTGTAGAACACCTCGTTGAATTCGCTCTCGCCGGAGATCATCTTGATCGGCCGCACTTCGATGCCGGGTTGACGCATGTCGACGAGCAAGAACGAGATGCCCTTGTGCTTCGGAGCGGTCGGGTCGGTGCGCGCGAGGGTGAAGATGTGCGTGGCGAGGTGACCAGCTGACGTCCAGATCTTCTGGCCGTTCAACACCCACTCGTCGCCGTCGAGCACCGCCTTGAGGCCCAGGTTCGAGAGGTCGCTTCCGGCATTCGGTTCGCTATAGCCCTGGCACCAGATGTCGTCGCCGGAGATGATGCGCGGCAGGTAGTAGCGCTTCTGTTCCTCGGTGCCGAACAGCAGCAGCGTGTTGCCGAGCATCTGGATACCGAAGACATCGTTCATAGCTCCCGTTGGCACGCCAGCACGCATGAACTCTTCTGCGACGATCACTTGCTCGAGCGCTGAGAGACCACCGCCGCCGTACTCCACCGGCCAGCCTGGGGCGAGGTAGCCCGACTGTGCGAGCGTGACGCGCCACTCCGCGATGAACGTCTCGAGTTCTTTGCCATCGAGCGCCCCGATGCCCTTCCACTTCGCGGGCAGCTTCTCAGCGAGGAACGCCTGCACTTTCTCTCGATAGGCCTCTGCTTCGGGCGTGTATGTCGGACGCATGCCGCAGACGCTAGTTCAGCGCCCTGCACCGCGTGCCAGCGCAAGCGGCATCAGCTGATGTGGCGGCGGGCAACGGCAGCCGCCCCGATGAGTGGCGCGTCGCCGCCGAGGCCGGTCGGGCGAACCTGCACACCCCGCACGAACTTGATGCGTGCGTAGCGGTCCACTTCGGCTTGTGCGGCTCGGAAGAACGGTTCACCAAAACCGAGCGCCACCGACCCACCGATGACCGCGAGACGCAAGTCGAGTAGCGCCGCCACCGACGCCACGGCGCGACCCACATACGTGCCCGTCTGCTCCACAATCGTCGGCGATGCTTCTGCAGCAGGTCGCCCTGTCATCGCGGCGATTGCAGTGCCTGACGCGACTGCTTCAAGACATCCGCGGGAACCGCACTTGCACTCTCGACCGTTGGGCACGACGTTGACGTGCCCGATGTGACCTGCGTTGCCAGTATCTCCGTCGAGCAGACGTCCATCGCAAATGATTCCGCCGCCGACTCCCGTCGACACGACCATGCCGATCACGTCTCGGTGACCCACCGCCGCGCCGCACCAGGTTTCACCGAGCACGACGGCCTTTGCGTCATTGTCGACGAATGTCGGCAAACCAGTCAGTTTTGAAAGCGAAGAACGCAGCGGGAAGTCGCTCCACTCTTTGATGTGCAGGTTCGAAACTTTGTCGCCTTCGTCCGACATCGGCCCGCCACAGCCCACACCGCATGCCACCAATTCGTGTTCACCCGCCGCCGCTCGCACACGGTTCACCAGCTGTGCGATCGCATCCCACACGTTGGAAGTGGGAGTTTCACAACGGTCTTGCACCACGACATGGCCGTCGAGCGTGACGACGCCGCTCAGCAGCTTGGTGCCGCCGATGTCGACGGCAAGGTACGCCCGAGTTATTGCTGGCGACCCATCTTGTCGCGGAACTGTTTGGCTTGCTCGCGAGTGGTGCGCAACATGGAGCTGAGGTCACGCACTCCGAC
>RFOJ01000068.1 GCA_009926705.1 Acidimicrobiia bacterium | reverse complement strand
ACATCGCGTTGATGATCATCGAACGCTTGTCTTCGTTGTAGGTGACGATGTCGATCTTCTCGCCGCGCAACTCGGTGACGACGCGCTTCACGCGATCGCCACGACCGCCGACGCAGGCGCCGATCGGGTCGATGCGCGGGTCGTTGGACGCCACCGCAATCTTGCAGCGCTGGCCTGGCTCGCGGGCGATGGCCATGATGCTGACTTGGCCATTGACGATCTCCGGCACTTCCATCTGGAAGAGCTTGAAGACGAGGCCCGGGTGGCTGCGGCTAACGACGACCTGCGTGCCGCGATCGTCTTGACGCACTTCGACGATGAACACCTTGAAGGTGCCGTCGCTGGAGCCGCGCAACTCGTTGGGCACCTGCTCGGAGAGCGGCATGATGCCTTCGCCACCGCTCATGTCGATGATGAGGTACTTGCGCTCTGCGCCGCGGTCGGGCATGAGACGGATGCGTCCGGCGACGATTTCGCCTTCCTTGTTCTTGAACTGGTCGTACTTGCCCTGGTATTCGACCTCGCGGATGCGCTGGCTCAGCACGGTGCGGAAGGTGGACGCAGCGATGCGACCGAGTTCGTCGCGGCTCGGCGTGTCGTCACGCTCGTTGACCCAGTTGCCGTCAGCGTCGACGTCGTAGGCGGTGAAGGTGATGTCCATCGACTCGGGGTTGAGACCGACGATGACTTCTTCGGCCGAGCCCGGGCGCTTTTTGTACGCCGTGGCGAGCGCCTCGACGAGCACCTGCAGCAGTGCGTCGACGGAAATACCGCGATCCGCAGCAATCATGCGGATGGCTTCTTTCATGTCTGATTGGTTCACGATGCAACCTCCTCGTTGGTTCGGCTTGGCTTGGGAGACTTACCCCACACGAAGACCGTGCGGGCGCGTTCGATGTCGCCGTAGGCGACGGTCATGTCGGTACCAGTGTCTTCGAGACAGACGATGATGCTCTTGTCGTCGGCGCGCAAGAGCGTGCCCTGCAGGCGACGGCGGCCCTCGACGGCGTGGTGCAGACGTACCGAGACGACTTTGTTGACTTCGCGCTGAAAGTGATTCGGCGTGCGCAGCGGGCGCTCGAGACCTGGGCTCGTGACTTCGAGCGTGTAGCGACCGGGCATCGGGTCGTTGTGGTCGAGTTCGCGCGACACGAGGCGGCTGACGAGCGCGATGTTGTCGAGGGTTACCCCACCTGGGCGGCCAGGAGGCGTGTCGATGCTGAGGCGAAGCACGCCTGAGACCATCTCGATGTCGTAGATCTCGAGGCCGAGGTCGGCGACGACCGGAGCAGCGAGTGCGCGCACTCGTTCGACGACGGTGTCAGTGCTCATCGGGCTGGTCGTTCTCCTGGTGGTGGCTTCGTTGTAGTACCGCTGTCTTTTTCACCCTCGTACACCCGAAACATGAGTCAAAAAAAGGCGTGGGTGTGAACCCACGCCTTTGCGGTCTGCACTCATGCTGAACGTAAAAGGACTCCTCCATGATAGCCGTGCTCGGTAACCTTCTTTTTGCGTGATTCATCGCTTGTCGACGCTCTTTGTACGCACGCTGCGCGACGACCCGGCCGAAGCCGAAGTGCCCAGCCACCGCTTGCTCGTGCGAGCCGGCTACATCCGCCGCGCGGCTCCAGGTGGATACACCTGGCTGCCGCTCGGCATGCGCGTGCTGCAAAAAGTCGAGCAGGTCGTGCGCGAAGAAATGAACGCCATCGGCGCGCAAGAAGTGCACTTCCCTGCCCTCTTGCCGCGCGAACCCTACGACGCGTCAGGAAGATGGACGGACTACGGCCCCAACCTCTTCCGCCTGCAAGACCGACGCGGCGTCGACTACTTGCTCGGCCCGACGCATGAAGAGATGTTCACGCTGCTCGTAAAGGATCTCTACTCGAGTTACAAAGATCTGCCGGTCTGGCTGTACCAGATACAAACCAAGTACCGCGACGAAGCGCGTCCGCGCGCCGGATTGCTGCGTGGTCGCGAGTTCGTGATGAAAGATTCGTACAGCTTCGACCTCGACGACGACGGCCTGCAGCGCAGCTACGACGCACACCGTGCGGCGTACAAGCGCGTCTTTGAGCGCCTCGGCCTCGACGTGGTGATCGTGAAAGCGATGTCGGGCGCCATGGGCGGTTCGGCGTCGGAAGAATTTCTCGCGCCATGCCCGTCGGGCGAAGACACGTTCGTGCGCTGCACGAGCTGTGACTACCGGGCCAACACCGAAGCAGTGCGCATCGGCGTGCCGCGCGACGGCGACGTGGCCAGTGCGCCGGCTGCGAAAGTGGTCGACACGCCGAACACGCCGACCATCGAGACACTCGTCAATCTGTTCAACTCGCGCGACGACCTAAAGCGCGAGGGCGGTGCGTGGACCGCCGGCGACACGCTGAAGAACGTCATCGTAATGTTGCGCCACCCCGACGGTCGACGCGAAGCGCTCGCCATCGGCGTGCCAGGTGATCGCGAAGTCGACATGAAGCGACTCGAGGCACTTGTCGTGCCCGCCGAAGTGGAACCGTTCGGCGACGGTGACTTCGCTTCCCGGCCGGCGCTCGTGAAGGGTTACGTCGGGCCTGACGTGCTCGGCGCCAGCAAAGCGCTTGGCATTCGCTACTTGCTCGACCCTCGAGTGGTGAAAGGCAGCGCGTGGGCAACCGGCGCGAACAAGGCCGGCCAACACGTGGTGAACCTCGTGCACGGCCGCGACTTCACCGCTGACGGTGTCGCCGACGTCGCGGAAGTACGCGACGGCGACCCGTGCCCGAATTGCGGTTCGGCGATGCGCATCGACCGCGGCATCGAGATGGGCCATGTGTTCCAACTGGGCCGCAAATACGCCGAAGTGCTGGGGTTGAGCGTGCTTGACGAAAAAGGCAAGCAGCGCGTGGTGACGATGGGTTCGTACGGCATTGGCGTGTCGCGTGCAGTGGCGGCGATTGCCGAAGCATCGCACGATGCCATTGGATTGCGCTGGCCGCGCAGCGTGGCGCCGATGCACGTGCACGTAGTAATTGCGGGCAAGCCCGGCGACGAGACCGCCCCGGCAGCAGAAAAGCTGGCCGCGGAATTGTCGGCGGCGGGGCTTGACGTGCTGCTCGACGACCGCGAGGGCGTGTCACCAGGCGTGCGCTTCAAAGACGCAGAGCTGCTGGGTATGCCGATGATTGTGATCGCCGGCCGCGGCGTGGCAAAGGGCGTACTCGAAGTGCGCGACCGCATCGCCGGCACCACCAGCGAGATGCCGATTGCCGATGTGGCACGCCACGTCATCTCGGCATCCGCGTAGCACCGTCATGCTCCTTTTGAAGGGCGTCACGCAGAACTATTCGTGGGGCGACCGTTACGCACTGCCGACGTTGCTCGACATCACCGCCGACGGCCGACCATGGGCCGAAATTTGGTACGGCACCCACTCGCGCGGCCAAGCACAGATCGACGACAGCGTGCATCTTCCGGCACCGACGTATTTGGTGGACGAAGTGGGCGACCTCCCGTTCATCGTGAAGCTGCTCGCCGCGGCACAACCGCTCTCGCTGCAGACGCACCCGTCTGCAGAGCAGGCCGCGCAGGGTTTTGCGCGCGAAGAGAAGGCCGGCGTGCCACACAATGCAAAGCACCGCGTGTACGCCGACGACCGCGCCAAGCCGGAAATGATCGTGGCGATGACGACGTTCGAAGCGTTGTGCGGGTTCGTCGACGACGCCACTTCACTTCGCAACTGCGAAGTTGCCGGTGCGAGCGACTTGGCTGCACGCGTGCGCGCAGACGGTGTCGCAGGTGCAGCGAAGGCAATCTTGCGTGGTGAAACGTTCGCAGCGCCCTCCACACCGTCGGATGCGATGCGGCAACTCAACGAGCACTACGACGACCCGCGCTCGCTGATCGCTTTGCTCATGCACCACGTGCGACTGCAGCCAGGTGAGGCGCTGTACCTCGACGCCGGCAACGTACACACGTATCTGTATGGCATGGCGCTCGAAGTGCAGGGAAGCTCCGACAACGTGGTGCGAGCGGCGTTCACCGACAAGCACGTCGACACCGACGAATTCTTCAGAGTTGCCAGTTTCGCGCCGATTGCAGACCCGCGCGTCATGCCGGAGCGACTCTCCCCCGTCTCGTCGGCGTACCGATGCGCGGCACCGTTTCAGGTGATGCGCCACGAACTGAACGGCACGTTTGCCGTGACCGCCAACCGCACGCACACGATGCTGGTGTGCACGTCAGGTCGAGCAGGCTCGTTGTCGGCTGGCTCGGCCGCGTACGTCGCGAACGGCGAGACGGTAGCGCTCGACGGAACGGCGACGCTCTACACGGTGAGCGCGTGACGTGGTTCTTGGCGGGTCGATGACCCTTCGTCGCGCGGGTGTGATCGCTCTCGCGGCCGCGTTGATGTGGGCCACAGCCGGCGACGCGACGAGCGCGGGAGCTGCAGCGACGACTGTGGCGGCTACGACTGTGCCGGCCGTGACGACGGTGCCGGCGACGACCGTGCCGGCTACCACGACCGTGGCGGCGCCCAGCAATGTCGAGGCCAAACGGCCGGCGAAGTCGACGCTGCTCGTGCTCGGCGACAGCCTCACGTGGGGCTCGAACTACTTCTCGAAAGCGCAGTCACGCCTCGCCGCGTCAGGAACCTTCGACACCGTCGTCGTCGACGGATGGTGGTCGCGTCGAATCGGCGGCATCATCTCCACCACGTATTCGGGCAACAACACCTACAAGAAACTGGTGTCCTCCGGTCTGCGACCCACAGCAGTGATCGTGGCGCTCGGCACCAACGACGTGTTCTTCATGTCGAAACGACGGGAATATGCGGCACTCATCCGCGAGTTGATGACGACCATCGGGAACATCCCGGTCGTGTGGGTGAACGTGCACCGTGTCGATACTCCGTCCAACGTGAATCGTTCTCGGCTGTTCAACACCACGCTTGAACGAACGCTCGCCGAGTACCCGCTGGCGAGCATCTTCGACTGGTCGGGCCTTGCAAAACAGAACCCTGCGGTGATGGCGTGGGACAAGATCCACCACTCGGCGTACGGTTACGAAGTTCGTACCAAGACGTACCTCGACCTAGCGACAGTGCTCTCGCAACGCGTGGTGAGCCTCACGACGACCACGACAAGCGCAGTGCCGACGACGGTGCCCGCGACGACCGTTCCGGTCACCAGCGTCGCGCCGTAGCGGCGAGGGCGGCTTCAGCCGTGTTGACAATCGACGGCCTCAGCCGTCGGCCGTGTTGATAATCGACGGCTTCAGCCGTCGATGGTGCGGCGGATTTCGACGATCTTTTCGTTGGAGCGGTTTGCATCGTCGCCCTTTTCGTCAAGCAACGCCGAGCGGTCACGCGCCGCTTCACGTTCGGCGATGGTGGTGTCGACTCGCTTGAGCGCAGCTTCGACACCATGCTCGTTGATGAAGCTCGCCCAGTCGACGAGAGCTTCGACCATCTCCGACTCGGGCACGACGGCCACGTTGCGCCCCTTCACGAACAAGTGACCACGCTTGTTGCCGGCAGCAATGCCGAGGTCAGCCTCACGCGCTTCGCCGGGGCCGTTCACTACGCAACCCATGACCGCAATCTGCAACGGAAGTTGCTTGTCGGCGAACGC
>RFOJ01000067.1 GCA_009926705.1 Acidimicrobiia bacterium | reverse complement strand
CTTGCAAGGCGGTGCTTCGGTCACGTTGCAGCCCGAAGGCTCGTACGACGCCGCAGCTCTCGAAGTGGCAGTGGAGATCATCCGCGCGCGCGTTGACTCCATCGGAGTCGCCGAGCCAGAGATCATTCGTCAAGGAGACACCGTCGTCGTCAACCTTCCCGGCGTGAAGGACCAGCAGCGAGCGCTCGACATCGTCGGACGCACCGGTGACCTGCAATTGCGGCCGGTGTTGCAGGTTGGGTCTCTCGATCCGAACGCCGGAGAGGGTGCAACCTCCACGACGGTGCCGACGGACACGACGGTGCCGACCCAGACCAGCGTGCCATCGGCGACGTCAGTGCCGGGCGAAGGCGGCCCCGGCGAATCGCGCGGCGGACGCCCCTCTACCGACACCACGATTCCAAGCGACACCACCCTCGCGCCCGACACCACAATTTCAACCGACACCACCCTCGCGCCTGACACCGCCGCATCTTCGGAGGCCGTGACCACCGCAGCCCCGCTCGCTCAACCACCTGCAGGTTCAGAAGTCGTGCCGGGTCGCGATGGCCTCGCGTATCTCGTCGGGCCAATCGCGGCGACGGGTCTGGTGTTCGAGAACACCGCGTCGGCTCAGATTCAAGGTTCGTCGTGGTCGGTCGTGGTGCAATTGAGGCGCGGCGCCGAGGGTGAAGACATCTGGAACGCACTCACCACCCGTTGTTTCGCGCGCGACAACACTTGCCCCACTGCGCAGGTCGCGATTGTCCTCGATGGGGAAGTCCTCTCTGCTCCAGTGGTGCAGCAGGCCCAGTTCACGGGTGGCAACGTGCAGATCACTGGAAGCTTCACTGAGGCTGAAGCGCGCGACCTCGCGAAGGTGCTCGAGTTCGGTGCGGTGCCCGTCAAATTCGCCGTCTCGCAGGTGCAGACCGTGTCACCCACGCTGGGAGGCGACTCCCTGCGTGCCGCAATGATCTCGGGGCTCGTCGGTCTGGCTCTCGTGTTCTTGCTGATGCTGCTCTACTACCGATTCGTTGCCCTCATTGTCTTCTGCGGTATCTCGGTATCGATCGCGCTGCAGTTCTCGGTGATCACCTACCTATCGAAGACGAACGGGCTCGCCCTCTCGTTGTCGGGAATCGCAGGCATCATCGTGTCGATTGGTATCGCAGTGGACTCGTACATCGTGTTCTTCGAACGCTTGAAAGACGAGTTGAACTCAGGCCGCACGTTGCGTAACTCTGCGCAACGCAGCTTCGAGGGCGCCTGGCGTACGGTGCTGGCTGCCGACACCGTGTCGTTCCTCGCGGCGGCGGTGTTGTGGTGGCTCACGGTGGGCTCGGTGCGCGGCTTTGCGTTCTTCCTCGGCCTTGCGACACTCGCCGACGTGCTGATTGTCTGGTTCTTCACGCGACCCGCGATGCTGCTTCTGGCTCGCAGCAAGTTCATGGAGCAACGCTCGCTGCTCGGTGTACGAGTCAAAGGAAAGGCGGTGCCATCGTGAGCGTCTTGTCAGGGTTCGGACGCTTGTACCGCGGCGAGACGACCGTCGACTACTACGGAAATCGTCGGGCTGCATTCTTCGTGTCGGGTGCCTTCATGGTCGTCACCTTCGTCGCGCTCGTCGTCGGTGGACTGAATCTGGGAATTGACTTTAAGGGTGGCGTGGCGTGGGAAGCGCCTGCCTCGGCGAAATTCGGAGAGGCTGAGGCCCGCGAGGTGCTCGACGCGAACGGCATCGACACGGCGACTGCCAAGGTGCAGATTCTTGCTGGTACCGAAGGCGAACGAGTCCGTGTGCAGGTTGGCGACCAGCCGGACGACGTCCGCAAGACCGTGCAAGAAGCGATCGCTACCAAGGCTGGTGTTGACGCGCAAGACGTGAGCGTCGCGGCGGTCAGCTCGTCGTGGGGTCGCAGCATCACCGAGAAGGCCGTTCGTGCGCTTCTGGTGTTCTTCGTGCTCGTCTCGCTCTACATCGCCTGGCGCTTCGAGTGGAAGATGGCTCTGGCTGCCATCGCTGCTATGGCGCACGACGTGCTCATCTCGGTGGGTATCTACGCGGTGCTTCGATTCGAGGTGACGCCAGCGACGGTCGTCGCCTTCCTCACCATCCTCGGGTATTCGCTCTACGACACCGTTGTCGTGTTCGACAAGGTGCGGGAGAACATCGATCGCTTCGCATCCTCACGCATCTCGATGGGCAACATCGTCAACGTGTCGAGCAACCAGGTGCTCGCCCGGTCGCTCAACACGACCCTCTCGTCGGCTCTGCCCGTCATTTCACTACTCGTCGTCGGCTCGTTCATCATGGGTGCTAAGAGCCTCGAAGAGTTCGCCATTGCGCTCCTCGTCGGAATGATCACCGGAACGTATTCGTCGATTTTCGTCGCGACTCCGCTCTATGCCGTGATGAAGAACCGCGAACCCAAGTACGCATCGGTGGCCAACCAGGTAGCCAAAGGTGCCGAGATGGCCGCACTCTTCGAGCATTCCACCGCTCGCGCCGCACAGAAGGCGGCAGCGGGTGAGGGCAGTGCAACCCGCGAATCGCAAGTGCTGAGAAACACGGCGAGCAACGTGCTCACGCACCCGCCGCGTCCGCGCAAGCGCCGCCGCCGCTAGTTCGTAGGCTTTTCCCATGGCAACCGGCTCCCGGGTGCTGCCGTGGCGGCGCCAGCAGTCCACCACCGCGCAAGAAGTCGCGCCGTTGCTCGCCACCTATAAGAGTCGCCACCCAAAGGGTTCGCTCACCAACATCAACCGCGCTTACGACACGGCGCGGGAGGCGCACCGCCACCAAACTCGTACGACCGGCGAGGCGTACATCTCGCATCCACTCGCCGTCGCACGCGTCGTGGCCGACATCGGGCTCGATGAAGCCTCCATCGTTGCCGCGCTTCTGCATGACGCAGTCGAAGACACCGAGCTGACTCTCGACGACATCACGCAGGCATTCGGGGCCGAAGTCGCCTCGATCGTCGACGGCGTAACGAAACTCGACCGTTTGCAGTTCGATTCGCAAGAAGCGCAGCAGGCGGCAACGATGCGCAAGATGCTGGTGGCGATGGCGCGCGACTTGCGCGTGCTCATCATCAAGTTGTCGGATCGTTTGCACAACATGCGCACCTTGGCATCGAGCCCTGCCGAAAAGCAGCAACGAGTGGCGCAGGAGACGCTCGACATCTACGCGCCGCTGGCACACCGCCTGGGTATGCAAGAAATCAAGCAGCAATTAGAAGACCTTTCCTTTGCCGCGCTCTACCCGAAGCGTTACGCCGAAGTCGAACACCTGGTGAGTACTCGAGCGCCAGAGCGCAACGTCTACCTCGCGAGGGTGCTTGGCCAAGTGGAGAAACTGCTCGAGTCGGTGAAGATCAAGGCCGAGCTCACTTCGCGCGGCAAGCACCTCTGGAGCATTTACGAAAAGATGGTGCAGAAGGGTCGCGAGTTCGACGACATCTATGACTTGATGGCGATTCGCATCGTGGTGGAAAACGTGCGTGACTGCTACGCCGCGCTCGGTGTGATTCACGGGCATTGGAAGCCGGTCGTCGGGCGCTTCAAGGACTACATCGCGATGCCGAAGTTCAACCTCTATCAATCACTGCACACCACCGTGGTCGGGCCGGACGGCAAGACCATCGAGGTGCAGATTCGTTCGCGCGACATGCACCAGCGCGCCGAATGGGGAGTGGCGTCGCATTGGGCGTACAAAGATTCGGCCAGCCCGCAAGAAGTGGAGTGGCTGAACCGCATCATCGAGTGGCAAGGTGAAGTCAGCGACCCGAGGCAGTTCCTCGAAGGGTTGAAGACCGATCTTGAGCAAGACGAGCTCTTCGTCTTCACACCAAAGGGTCGCGTCATCTCGCTGCCGCTCAAGTCGACTCCAGTCGACTTCGCGTACGCCGTGCACACCGAGATTGGGCACTCGTGCGTCGGTGCTCGCGTCAACGGTCGTCTCGTCTCGCTCGACCACCAACTCGTGTCGGGTGACACTTGCGAAGTGCTCACGTCGAAAGCCGAGGGAACCGGCCCGTCACAGGGCTGGATGGATTTCGTCGCCTCGAACAAGGCGAAGAACAAGATCAAACAGTGGTGGACCCGCGAACACCTCGAAGACATGGTCGACGAGGGCCACGACGAGTTCGTCGAAGAGTTGCGACGCGTGGGGCTCTCCATGCGGCGTGTCGAAGCGTCGCCCGAACTGGCTAAAGAAATTGCTGCCCTGGGTTTTGCCGACTTGGACGGCTTGCTCGCTGCAATCGGTCAGAAGAAGGTCGCCGTACGACCGTTGGTCGCTCGCGTGGCAGAGATGCTTCGCTCGCCCGATGCTTCCGACGAAGTGCAGGTGTTGCCCACCATGCGGCCACGCAGCGGCGCAGCGAAGTCGAAGAATGCGGTGTTCGTCGAGGGTCTCGACGACGTACTCGTACGGCTGTCGAAGTGCTGCACGCCCGTGCCGGGAGACGAGATCATGGGCTTTGTCACGCGGGGGCGGGGTGTCACGGTGCATCGTGTCGACTGTGCGAACGCCATCTCGCTCTCGACAGACCAGTCAGCACGCGTCATCGACGTTGAGTGGGCCAGCCTCGACGCGACCCAGATGTTCGTTGCTGCGGTCGAAGTTGTCGCCCTCGATCGCACGCGACTGTTGCGCGACGTCGCAAACGCGCTCTCTGACCAGCGCGTGAACATCGTGTCGTGCACCACGCACACCGGCACCGACCGCGTCGCACGGATGCGATTCGAGTTCGAGTTCTCCGACCCCGGCCATCTGCAGTCGATGCTCACGATGATCAAGAACATCGACGGCGTGTACGACGCCTACCGATTGGTTCCAGGTCAGGGCGAATCAACGTCGGAAGACGACGACATCGCATCCACGCACCCGTCAGCGAATTAGCCTTGATGCGTGCCGACCTTCGCCACTAGCCCCGGCACTCGCGACATCCTCGCCCCCGAGGCGGCGCGGTGGCGCGCGTTCCAGCAAACGTTCGCCGACGTGGTCGAAACCGCCGGGTACGGCCACATCATCCCACCGATGTTCGAGGACCTCGGTGTCTTTCTGCGCGTAGGTGAGACCACCGAGATCGTCACCAAAGAGATGTACGACTTCGAGGACAAAGGAGGCCGGCGCATCGCCCTTCGCCCCGAGCAAACTGCGAGTGTCTGTCGCGCGTTCGTCGAGCATCGACCGGTCACGCCGTGGAAGGTGTGGTACGCCGGGCCGAACTTTCGTTACGAAAAGCCGCAGCAGGGTCGTTACCGACAGTTCGACCAGGTCGGCATCGAAGCTCTCGGTGCGGACGACCCGCAACTCGATGCCGAAGTCATCGCGCTCGCGATGGAGTTCTACGGTCGACTCGGCCTGCGACAGGTGAGGCTCTCGATCAACTCTCTCGGCGACTCAGGTGACCGCGACCGGTATGCCGTCGCGCTTCGCACGCACTTCGCAGCGCAGGGCAGTGCGCTGTCTGCGGAGAGCCGAGCCACGCTCGAACGCAATCCACTGCGCGTGCTCGACTCCAAGCGCCCCGAAGATGCGCCGCTCATCGCTGCTGCGCCGAAGATGGCTGACTACTTGAGCGATGCTGCTGCCGAACACTTCGGCAAGGTACAGACGGCGCTACGCGCTGCGAACATCGAATTCGTGGTCGACGACC
>RFOJ01000066.1 GCA_009926705.1 Acidimicrobiia bacterium | reverse complement strand
TTGCTGCCGGCCCAATCGGTCTGCAACAGCGCTGCACGGATCGTGCGTCCCATCGGTAAACCTCCCCGTTCCCGTTGTAGACCTTCCAAGGTAGTGGGGCATGCGGGGGTAACTCCACGGCGACCCGTAGGGCGCGGCCGACTCGCCTCGCTGCGCCCGCGGCTCGCTCACTACCGTTGCCCGCATGGCGCAAACCACGCGACCGCCGTTCGGCGGCAAGATCGGTAAGACCTTCGAAGACTCCACCCCGTGGTGGCCAGCGCTCGACGTTCCGGCGGCTGGCACACCCAACGTGGTCGTGGTGTTACTCGACGACGTGGGCTTCGCACAGTTCGGTTGCTACGGCAGCGACATCAAGACTCCGACGTTCGACTCACTCGCGGCAGGCGGACTTCGCTTTAGCAATTACCACACCACGGCCTTGTGCTCTCCAACTCGCGCAGCGCTGTTGACTGGCCGCAACCATCACAGTGTCGGTATGGCACGCATTGCCGATCGCACGTCGGGGTTCCCGGGCTACAACGCAGAGATGTCGCACGAAGACGGAATGATCTCTGAGATTCTCGTGCGCAACGGTTACAGCACATTCTGCGTCGGCAAGTGGCACCTCACGCCACCGCATGAACAGCAGATGGGTGCACGACGCTGGCGCTGGCCGCTCGGTCGCGGGTTCGAGCGCTACTACGGATTCCTCGGTGGCGAAACTGATCAGTACTACCCCGACCTCGTGTTCGACAATCACGAAGTCGAGCCGCCGCGTTCACCAGACGAGGGGTACCACCTCACGGAGGACATGGCCGACAAGGCGTTGCTCTTCATCAACGACGCACGCACCGCGCACCCGACCAAACCGTTCTTCCTCTGGTTCGCACCGGGCGCCTGCCACGCGCCGCACCAAGCACCAGCGTCGTTCATCGAGCCGTACCGCGGACAGTTCGACAAGGGTTGGGACGCTTGGCGTGACGAGGTGTTCACTCGCCAGGTGAAGTCGGGCTTGATGCCGAGCGACACCGTGCTGAGCGAACGGCCTCATTGGGTGCCTGAGTGGAACTCGCTATCCGCCGACGAACGCCGACTGTACGCGCGGATGATGGAGGTGTACGCGGGCTTCCTCACGCACACCGACGCGCAAGTCGGCCGCATCGTCGACCACTTGAAGACCATCGGCGAGTTCGACAACACGATCTTCGTCGTGATGAGCGACAACGGTGCCTCCGCCGAAGGTGGTCCGAAAGGTTCGTACAACGAGGTGTTCTTCTTCAACTTCGTGCCTGAGAGCCTCGAAGAAAACCTGAAGCGCATCGACCTGCTCGGCACGCCCGACGCCCACAACCATTACCCGTGGGGCTGGGCATGGGCGGGCAACACCCCGTTCAAGCGTTGGAAGCGAGAGACGCACGAAGGCGGCGTCACCGACCCACTCATCGTTCACTGGCCGAAAGGAATCACTGATCGCGGCGGAATACGGCACCAGTACGCGCACGCGATCGACCTCATGCCCACGCTGCTCGACGTGCTGAAGATCGAGCCACCGAAGGAGATCGCCGGCGTCAAGCAAAACCCGATTGAGGGCGTGAGTTTTGCCCACGCATTCAACGACGGTGGCGCTGCTACCAAACACCTCACTCAGTACTTCGAGATGATGGGCTCGCGAGCGATGTACCACGACGGTTGGAAGGCGGTCGTGTTCCACCCGATGCCGGCCGTGGCCTACGACGGGAGCGACCCCAACCTTCCTTTCGATAAAGACCAGTGGGAGCTCTACAACGTCGCCAACGACCGCTCGGAGTCAAACGACCTCGCTGCGAGTCGGCAAGACAAGTTGAAAGAAATGATCGCGCTCTGGTGGAAAGAAGCGGAATCACACCGCGTGCTGCCGCTGAATAACCAACCGGGCAAGTTCGGCGACCGCCGACACCATCGCGAGCGATACGTGTACCGACCTGGCATCGGGTCGCTGCCGCGCGCTGTCGCGCCAAATCTGCACAACCGCGGTTTTCGAATCATCGCCGAGGTCGACTCCCCTGGTTCGGTGAACGGTGCAATCTGCGCTCACGGCTCAGCGTCAGCTGGTTACGCGATCTACGTGCGCGACAACCGATTGCACTACCTGCACAACTTTTTGGGTTTGCAGCGATTCGTCGCCGCGGCGAACGTGCCGGTACCTCGCGGCAAGCACCAATTGATCGTCGACTTCACGATGACCGGACGTTTCAAAGGAAACGTTGAGTTGTTCTACGACGACCTGCCCGTCGGATCGGCGGAGATCCCCATCACCGTGCCGTTCTTTTACGGCACCGCAGGGTTCACCGTCGGATACCTGCGCGGTCACTCGGTGATTGAGCACGAGCATGCTCCGTTTGCATTCACGCCGGGCGCGCTCATCACGGTCACGGTGGAACCGGAGGGTCAAACCTGGCGCGACCCCGCCCGCGAAGATCGCGCGGCTCGTGCCACGCAGTAACGATGCCACTGTTCTTGTTGCGCCGCACAGCAACGGTGCGACGGTGCTTGTCGCACATCACTGATCTACGACGCCACACTTGAACGCATGACGACGAGCCCCCGGCGGCCCAATGTGCTGCTCGTGACGCTCGACCAGTTCCGTGGTGACTGCCTGTCGCTTCTTGGGCACAAGGTCGTTCGAACGCCGAACCTCGACGCGCTCGCGAAAGAGTCGGTCACGTTCGCCCGCCACTACAGCCAGGCGGCACCGTGCTCACCCGGCCGGGCCAGCTTGTACACCGGCACCTACCAAATGAATCACCGCGTGTGCTTCAACGGCTCGCCGCTCGACGATCGCTTCGACAACGTCGCGCGACTCGGCCGCCGACTCGGCTACGCGCCGGCGCTCTTCGGCTACACCGACCAAGGAGTCGATCCGCGCACCACATTGAGTGCCGACGACCCGCGACTCTCCACATATCAGGGAGTGCTTCCAGGGTTCGACTGGATACTCGACCTGAGCGAGCCATACACACCGTGGCTCGCGCACTTGCGATCGAACGGCCACGACTTTGACGACCACATCAAAGCACTGATGAGCGAGCCCGATCGGGATGAGTCGCTCAGCATCTCGACGTTTCTCACCGATGCGTTTCTCTCGTGGCTCGACGGGCACGATGACAACGATGAGCACGGCAACGCCAAGAAGCACCGTGCAGCGAAGTCGATCGGCACACCGTGGTTCGCGCACCTCAGCTACTTGCGCCCGCACCCGCCATACACCGCAGCCGGTCGGTGGTCGCGTGCGTACGACCCCTCAGACGTCGACATGCCAATCGCTCCATCAAGCGAGCGTCACGGCTTTCACGAAGCGGTCATGCAGTTGCCCGACACTGCTGCACCGCGCACCGAAGCTGGAATGCGAAAGATGCGAGCGCAGTACTACGGCATGATTGGCGAGGTCGACCACCACCTCGGCCGAGTGGTCGCAGCACTGCGCGAGCGGGGCGAGTGGGACAACACCATCATCGTCATCACCGCCGACCATGGTGAACAGCTGGGCGACCATGGGCTGCGAGAAAAGGTGGGTTTCTTCGAGCAGAGTTACCACATCGTCGGCATGGTGCGCTCACCGCGGCACGGTGTCGGTCACGGTCGAGTCGTCGACGCGTTCACCGAGAACGTCGACGTCTTGCCCACGCTGTGTGAGCTGCTCGGCTCCACGACACCCGCACAATGCGACGGTCGCTCACTCGTGCCGTGGTTGGCCGGCGAGACCCCTAGTGAATGGCGCGAGATGGCGACGTGGGAATACGACTGGCGTCAGCTCTACATCACTGATGCACGAGACGGTGCTGCCCTCAACTGGCCGAATGATCGTCGGCTCGAGCGCCAGAACTTGTGCGTGCAGCGCGACACTCACGCTGCTTACGTGCAATTCGGCAACGGCGACTGGTTGGCATTCGATATCGCCAGCGACCCGACGTGGCGCACACCCATCACCGACGCTTCACATGTGCTGCCGCTCGCGCAACGCATGCTCACGTGGCGATCACAGCACGCGGAGCGGCGCCTCTCGGGAATGAAGCTCGAAGACGGCGGTGTAGGACGGTGGCCCGACGGCGTGCGGTGGCGTGAGACGCGTTAGCGCAGTCGCGGAAATACGAGTATCACACCGAACGAC
Organism: Acidimicrobiia bacterium; assembly: GCA_009926705.1. Lineage (GTDB taxonomy): Bacteria > Actinomycetota > Acidimicrobiia > Acidimicrobiales > Ilumatobacteraceae > F1-60-MAGs027. Next base: position 1,656 of record RFOJ01000066.1, on the reverse strand, counting down.
ACAGCAAAGGTCGCAACTGCCATCCAGTCGACGAACGCCTCATCTGCCAGCCGCACGAGTACGACGACCATCAACGCAATCGAGCCGCTCGACACGCCGCGCAGGAATGCGCTGAAAACGTGCGATCGACGAGACCACGAAACGACTCGGTCAACAAACCCAGCGAACACGAACGAGGGGCCGAAGACTCCCAGCGTCGCCAGCACTGCCCCGGCAAATCCCGCGATGTTCCAACCGATGAACGTCGCAGTGGTGAACACTGGGCCGGGTGTGAACTGGCCGACAGAAATCGCATCGAGCAGCACTCCCGTGGAGATCCAGCCTCTCGCAACTACTTCAGATTCGAGGAACACCAACAACACGTAGCCACTGCCGTAGATGACCGAGCCGATCTGCAAGAAGACGAGGAAAATCTTCCACAGCGGCACGACCGTACTTGCAGTGCCCGCGACCGAAGCCAAGACAACAGGGAGCGGCGAGAGACTCGTTAGAGAGCCAGGTGCAGAAGCTCGCCGACTGCGCAGCACGATCGATGCTGCACCGACCACGAGCAGCACAGCGAGCTCAGCGATGCCGAGGGCTGCGCCAACTAGGGCAAGCATCACGACGACGACGTCGCTTCTATCGCGAACAGCCGAGGTACGAAGCTTCCATAACGCGTCAAGCACAATCGCAGCGACGACGGGCACCAGCCAACGGCGTGTGTCGGCAATCATCGAACTGCTCAGCACGTGTTCGTATACCCAGCCGATGAGGCACACAATGAGGAATGCCGGGAAGATAAAAGATGCACCGCTCACGAGAAGCCCCCGCCAGCCGGCGCGCCGTGCACCAAGAGCCATCGCCATCTCGGTCGAGTTAGGGCCCGGCACCAGCGCACAGGCACCCACCATTCGGATGAACTCGTCGTCGCTCACCCAACCACGCTGCACGACCACGCGCTTGCGCATCATCGCGATGTGCGCGGCCGGCCCACCTACACCGACAATGCCGAGCCATCCGAACAGTTTCAGGAGTTCGAAAAGTCGATCGCTTGCTCGGTTCGACGGGTGTTTTCCATCGGCTTCGTCGAATTGCTGAGCAGCCGTCACGTTCGGCAAGGCTAGGGGTATGAAGTTTCGCTGGGGTATCGCAGGCACTGGTCGCATCGCAAGTGATTTCGTAGACGGTCTACGTCAGGTTCCGGACGCCGACGTTGTCGCCGTCTGCTCACGAAGCAGCGAAACGGCGAGCCAGTTCGCCAACCGCCGCGCTATCCCAAAGTCGTACGGATCGTACGAAGCACTCGCCGAAGATCCGAACGTCGACATCGTCTATGTCGCCACACCGAACTCGCGGCATCGCAGCGACACTGAGATGTATCTGCGTGCAGGCAAGCATGTGCTCTGCGAAAAACCATTCGCACTAAACCTCGCAGAAGCAAAATCAATGGTTCGTACTTCCCGAGACACGAAGCGATTCGTGATGGAAGCAATCTGGAGCCGATTCCTTCCCGTGTATGTCGCGCTCGGCAACGTGCTCCAGTCGCAGCCGCTTGGGCGCATCTCGCGAGTCGAAGCCGACTTTGGTTTCGTTGCACCGACCGATGCGCGACACCGACTCAATGACCCGGCACTCGGCGGTGGCTCGGTGCTCGACCTCGGCATCTACTGCCTG
>RFOJ01000065.1 GCA_009926705.1 Acidimicrobiia bacterium | reverse complement strand
GGCTCGTAAGGTGTGCATGGAATGTCCGGTGCTGGAGACTTGCCGCAACTTCGCGCGTCAGCATCGCGAGTACGGCTTTTGGGGCGGCGAGAGCGAAGAACAGCGCCACAACGCCGGGTTTCGCTTGATCGCGCCCGTCGGCCTGCGCCAATAGCGCTCGGGCTGCTGCTCGGCGAGACGCGCCCGTGAGCTCGCCCATCAATCCTCTGCTCGGCGACGCCGAGCACATCGTGCGCGAGGCGTGGAACGACTACGCGACCACCGTCGGCGACCGTCGCGTCGTCACGGCGACGCACGAAGTGAGCGCGCATGTTTCCACCAACCGAGTGTTCCGCGTGGAGTTCGACGACAAGTCGACCCTCGTCGCCAAAGTGTCGTCGTACGGCTCGTATTTTCTCTTCGCCGAAGACCACGACCGACTCGCCCGCTGCACGTCGCTCTTGAGGCACGGCCGCTGGGCGGGCTTCTTGGCCGACGTGCTCGTCGTCGACAAGCGTGCCTACACCTGGTACGACGGTCGCTGCTGGTGCGCGTTCTACACCGAAGTGCAGCGTGCCGAATCGCTGCCGCGCATCCTGCCCCAGGCCGACGTCACGGCCCTTGCGCGAGAGATTGCCCGATTCCACCACGCGTGCGAAGAGATTGCGCCAGCCCTACCGCCGGTCTCCAACTCGGTGAAGGGCGATGCCATCCACCTGCTCGACCAGCTGACCAACCCGTTCGCGCCGCGCAACTTTGACCTTCCGCCTGAGGACATCGGGGTACTCGCCCGATTCACTCACGAACTCTTGATGCAGCTCGAGGCGGTGCACTACGACGAATGGACGAAGATCCCGATCCTTGTCGACTGGAACCTCGGCAACTTCAGCGTCACCCGCGAAGACGGCGCGGTGCGGCTCTTCTCGCGGTGGGATTACGACTGGTTCCGCGTCGAGTCGCGGTTGCTCGACTTCTACTTCTTGTCGCGAGTGTCGTCGAGCACTGGCGACCGGACGTCGTTCACGTACTCGCCGCACACCCTCACCGAACCCCGCTTCGTGGAGTTCGTGCGCGCCTACCACGAGGTGAATCCGCTCACTCGGCGCGAAATCGAGTTTCTCCCCTACGCCTATCGAATCTTCATTCTCAACTACGTCATCCGCGAGGGCGCGCGATTCTTCCGCCACGATCTCTGTTCGCAGTTCCGCCGCGACGCCGCCCACGGCTATCTCGAGTCGTCGACGCGACTCAACCTGAAGCCGCTGTTGGAAATCGTCGGCGACTAGTCGACGACGCAGCAACACAGTCGGCGACTAGTCGATTCTTCGCAACTCGCGCTTGAACCGAGCCGTGCGTTGCACATAATTCTCGGCACCGTACGCGATGTCTTCCGCACGTGCCCGCCCCTCTTTGATCACTGCGGGGCTTCCGACGGCGAGCGCCTTCGCCGGCACGACGGTGTCGTTCAATACCACCGAGTTGGCGCCGACGATGGCCCCCGTGCATACGCGCGCCCGGTGTAACACGATCGCGCCCGAGCTCACCTGTGCGCCGTTTTCGATGATGCAGGCCTCGAGGTGCGCGAGGTGCCCGATGACGCAGTCGTCACCGATACGGGTGGGCCACGCGAGCGTCGTGTGCACGACCGTGCCGTCTTGGATGCTCGTGCGCGCCCCGACGTGAATCTCTCCGTCGTCGCCCCGCAACACCGCAGTGGGCCACACGCTGGAACTCGGCCCGATGAACACCGAGCCGATGATGACGGCGTCGGGGTGCACGTACGCCGATGAATCAATCGTCGGTTGCTGCGAACCGAGCGCGTAGATGGGCACGAAATAGTTCTACTAGCGTGGGTTCCTCATGACGCGGCGGATGGATATCGAGGTCACGAGCACGCGCCAGGACGGCTCGTTCACCTGGCGCCAGGCTGGCGCAAAGGCCCCGCGCGGTACGGGCGCAACAGGGCTCTTGCCTGACGGCAGCAAGGTCGGTGACGTGCTGCGCGCCGAGATTGAAATCGACATGGACGGCCCTGTCGTGCTGTCGATTGCGCCGGTCACCAAGCGCGAGCGCAACGTCACGCTGCTTGCGGTCACTGGCTCGGGTGCCGACTTCAAGCCCGTCACGGAGATTTCCACCAACAAGCGCTCCAAGCCGCCCCGCGACAAGTCGGCGCGCGGCAAGGGCGGCCGAGGTGACCGCCGCGAGCGCTCCGGAGCAGCTGGCGACGGCGCACCACGCGGCCCGCGTCGCGAGTTCACGCCTCCCCCGCCTGCGCTTCCCAAGCGTCCTCGCGCCACGCGCCTGCGACCGGGCAACGTGCACCGCACCGCAGTGCTCGAAGCGCTGAAGCCTGAAGAACGCGTCTTGGCAGAGAAAGCCCTCGAAGGCGGCATCGGCGCGGTGCGCCAGGCCGTCAAGGCGCAAAACGAACGACTGAAGAAAGACGGCAAGCCGGAAATCAACGCCAACGCACTCGTCGACCTCGTCGTCGAGATGCTCCCGCGCCTGCGCGTTGCCGAGTGGCGCGACAGCGTCGACGCCGTCGAGAAGATCATCGACACCGTTGACCTGCGCGACCTCCGCGCGATTGTCGCCAAGTCGAACGACCCGACGTTGCTCAAAGATGCTTCGCTCAACGAAAAGCGCGAAGCATTGCGCGTCGCCCTCGACCGTCGCCAAACTGCCGAGATGCAGAACTGGATCGACGACCTCCGCGCCGCGGTCGACGTCGGCCGCATCGTCGCTGCGTTGAAGATCGCCGCCCAACCGCCCAAGGCCGGCACGCCGCCGCCGGACGACTTGCGTCCGCGACTCGTCGCGCTCACGCTTGAGCAGTTGTCGCCGCTCGCCACTGGCGAACGATGGGTGATTGTGCTCGAGGCTCTCGCCTTCGCGCCCATCCACAACGAAGTCGTGCCGAGCGCTTTGCCGGCGAAGGTGACGCCTGAGCTCACCGCCACCGTGCAGCGCCTCGCGCCGGCCATCCCCCGCATCGCTGCCCTGTTCGGTGTTGCCGTCGATCCGAAGGCGCGCATGCCGCGCCCGTTGCGTGCCGAGTGGCGCGATAAAAAGGGCAAGAAGGGCGACAAGCCGGCCAAGTCGGGCAAACCCGGCAAAGCCCCAGCGGCTGACGCTGCAGCGAAGCCCGCATCCGCACCTGCCGCTGATGCCGCTCCCGCCGACGTTGCTGCACCTGCGGTAGATGCAGCGCCTGCTGGCGCCTCCGCAAACGCTGACAACTAGGCTTCCGCGCATGTCAGATGCGCACATCGTCACCTACGAAGTCAACGGCAAAGTCGCTGTTATCACCCTCAATCGTCCCGACGCACGCAACGCCGTGAACGGCGACGTCGCAGCCGGCGTCGAAGCAGCCATCGACAAGATGGAAGCTGACGAGAACGTCTGGATCGGCGTGCTGAAGGCCAACACGACCGGTCAGGAGCGCCCTGTCTTCTGTGCCGGAGCTGACCTAAAGGCGATCAACTCGGGCAAGGCTGCCGACCTCAACACCAAGCGCGGCGGATTCGCCGGCTTCGTCTATCGCGAGCGCAAGAAGCCCGTCATCGTCGCCGTCGACGGTCTCGCGACCGCAGGCGGATGCGAGATTGTTCTCGCTGCCGACATGGTGGTCGCAAGCACCCGCTCGGCGTTCGGTCTCGCCGAAGCCAAGCGAAATCTCATCGCTGGAGCCGGCGGTCTCTTCCGCCTGCCACGCATCATCGGTCGCAACGTCGCGATGGAAGTCATCCTCACCGGTGAGCCCATCCCAGCGCAACGCGCATTCGACCTCGGCCTCGTCAACCGTTTGTGCGAGCCCGGCAAGGCGGAAGAAACTGCAATGGCGCTTGCGGCGCAGGTGTGTGCCTGTGCACCGATCGCCGTGTGGGAGAGCCGCAAGGTTGTGCTCGCCGCGCACACGAGTGACGATGAAACGCTCATCAAGATGACCAACGAAGGTTTCGGTCGCGTGCTGCAGAGCGAAGACACCAAAGAAGGTCTGACGGCATTCATCGAGAAGCGTCCGCCGAATTGGAAAGGCCACTAGGCCTCAGCAACACAGGCCACTAGGCCTCGTCAACACGGCCCGCTAGAGCGGGCTCGACGCCACAATCAAGCGCGCCGTCAAACCGTTGCGCTCGAACAGGTTCTTCGTGTCTCGGTCGCCGGGCAGGGCGAGTGCATCGATGCGCGAACAACCCCGCGATGAAGCGGTGTTGCGCGCGCCCTTGATGAGTGCGTCCCCCACGCCGATGCGTCGCGCCCGCGCTGTCACGAACACGCGAATCACGCTGGCCACGCGAATATCGCCAACCTTGCTCTCGCGCATGGTGGCAAAGCCCACCACCACGTCGTCGAACGTCGCCACGAGCGTGAAGCCTGCCTCGTCGCCGACGAGTACCGCGACGGGTTGCTCGGCAAAGTACGCCTCTGCCCCGCGGGTTCCTGCGGTCTCTGCGCGAGCCTGCGCGTCGAGCTCTTCGCACGCCGCCGCATCGGCGAACGATGCGAGCCGTACGACTGGCGTCACTTGTTGTGACCGCCCAGTCGTTTCGAGATCTCGCGCGAACCGAGACGAACAGCCATTTCGCCAAGCATGCGTAGTTGATTGACACGTTGCGCGACGGTCGTGTTGTTGCCGACTTTCACGTCGCCGATGTTCTGCAGTAACTGCTGCGTGAGCACGATTGGAACGCCGACCATTGCCTCAGCGATTGCCTTGGCTGAAGCCAAGCGCTCCTCGACCGAGGGTGGCACGGCAGGCATGGCTCTGTCTACGACGTTGGGAACAACGGGCAGAGGTCGTGGTCTTCTGGGCACTTCGGTGCTGACTTTCGCACCAGCAAGTAACACTGCTGACAGTGCTCTTCGTCGGGGCGGCGCGGTTGCAGCAACACGGTGCCGTCGGTGTTGTCTTCGGTGTCGATGACTTCGGCTTCGTCTTCCGGCGGCAAGTCTTCGCCGCTGCGGAGTTTCTCATTGAGAATCGTTGCCAAGTCGGCTTCTTCGTCGTCCGCTGACGCAAATTCGTTCTCGTCCTCTTCGGTCTTGGCCCGACGCTTGGGTTTTTCGTCTTCGTCGTCGTCGAGGTTCAGTCGCTCCTCGTCGGTCGCCGCAGCGGTGTCGCCTTCGGCGGCTTCGCCCTCGACTTCTTCGCCCGGCAACGCGTCCTCGACGACGTCTTCACCAGATTCGTCGCTTTCGTCGCCGCCCTCGTCCAGATCATCGGGGTCGACGTCGAGATTCTCGAGGTCGTCGGAGTCGACGCCCTCCACCTCGGCTTCGTCCATGTCTTCTGGGGTCTCGTCGTCGTTGCTCATTATCGGGCGCGAACCTTAGCCGATTTCGGCGCTGTTCGGGCGAATCTGGGTGAGGGGTGCCATCAGGCACCCTGGAGGCAGCGCCGGGCTCAAGGCGTTGCCCCAAAAGCCGTGCGTGGGGCCTCTCTCACGCCTCTGGGAGCGCCACCCTCCCCTTGCTGCTCTTGCGGCACTCAACGCTTGGTCGAGCCGCGCTTTTCTTCGATGCGTCGTTCTGACTCGAGGCGCTCCAAGAGCGGTGCCTCGGTCGTCAGGTGGGTCATCGCATCGGCGACGGCACGATGACCGGCCTGGTTGGCGATCAGGCGGTGCATTTCGAGCACCACGCGTCGGTATGCGGGATGACCCTGCGGGGCCGATCGCAGTTCCAGCATGTGCATCGCTTCGCGGGCGTTGAACTGCATCACGTAGCGCATGCGATGGGCCATCGACACCGCGTACGCCGCCTGCTCTGGGTAGTCGGGTCGCAACAGCTCGTAGAGGGCCGCCGAACGTTCCATCGCTGCGTTGAACGCGTCGGCCCCACCCGCCTCGTCGACCAGTTCGGGTCGTGCAAAACCGAGGTGCGGTGTGAGGCGCTGCCATTCGATGGTGAGCAGACG
>RFOJ01000064.1 GCA_009926705.1 Acidimicrobiia bacterium | reverse complement strand
GATCAGCGTAGAAACTGTGCAAGACCCAGTGAAAATGGAGCGGGTGACGGGAATCGAACCCGCATAGCCAGCTTGGAAGGCCGTGTTGACGTGCAAAGCTGTGTCGCGTCGCGACGGTCAGCGCTGCATGCTCTTGATTTCGAGGAACTCCTCAAAGCCATAGTCGCCGTACTCGCGGCCATTGCCCGACTGCTTGTATCCGCCGAACGGTGCATTCGGGTTGAACGCTCCGCCGTTGACTTCTACTTGTCCGGTACGCATGCGGCGCGCGACGGCCGTGGCCTTCTCTTTGTCGGCCAACCACACACCGCCAGCGAGTCCGTAATCGGTCGAGTTGGCGATGCGAACAGCGTCATCAATGTCGTTGTACGACATGATGCTGAGTACCGGCCCGAAGATCTCTTCTCGTGCGATGGTCATGTGCTCGGTGACGCCTGAGAACACCGTGGGCTTCACGTAATAACCCTTCGACACACCGTCGGGCACGCCGACGCCGCCCACGAGAAGCTTGGCACCCTCGTCGATGCCCTTTTGGATGTAGCCATTCACGCGGTCACGCTGTGCCGCAGAAGCAAGTGGTCCGAGCTGCGTGCCCTCGGCGAACGGGTCACCGACCTTCATCTTCGATGCTGCGGCCGTGGCGAGTTGCTCGGCTTCAGCAAGGCGCGACTTTGGCACCAGCATGCGGGTGAGTGCCGAGCACGTCTGGCCACTGTTCAAGAACGCCTTGCCGACACCAGACATCACTGCTTTGGCGAACGTGTCCTGGTCGAGGTCTTCGCCGATGATGTTGGCCGACTTGCCGCCCAACTCGAGCGCGACGCGCTTCACGGACTCCGCCGCGACCTGCATCACGCGCTTGCCAGCACGTCCACTGCCGGTGAACGACATCATGTCGATCTGCGGGTGCGCCGCCATGGCCTCGCCAACCACGGGGCCGACGCCGGTCACCATGTTGAACACGCCTGCAGGCAGACCGATCTCGTCAATGATCTCGGTGAGCATGAACGCGTCGAGCGGCGCAATTTCGCTCGGCTTCAGCACAACGGTGCATCCGGCAGCCATAGCGAACGCGACCTTCGCGGCAATCTGGTGGAGCGGGTAGTTCCACGGTGTGATGCATCCGACGACGCCAACTGGTTCGCGCACGACCAGCGAGTTACCGACCTCGCGCTCGTACTGGAACTTCTCCGCGATCGCTGCGGCCTGCTTGAACGAGTTGATCGGCAGCCCGACTTGCACAAGCTGACTGAGCATCTTGGTCATGCCGGTCTCGCGCGAGATCGCGGTGGCAATCTCGTCCATCCGTCCGGCGAGTCCGTCACCAATTCGTGACATGTACTTCGCTCGCTCCTGCACGTCGAGACCTGCCCAAGCATCGAACGCGGCACGGGCAGCCTTCGCCGCTGCGTCGACGTCGGCTGCGCCGGCAGCGGGAATCGTCGCCATCACCGACTCGTCGGTGGAATCAAACACTGGCATGGTGTCTTTCGTGGAGGGCGACACCCACTTGCCGTTCACATAGATCTTGTCGTAATTGGTCATGTCCTCATACTGCCAGCACGGTCGCTGGTTACCCTTGGTCGTGGATACCCAAACCCCCATCGAGAGGCGTTTTCTTTGACTCTTCAGCGCATGGCCGCTCTCGCCAGCCTCGTCATTCTCGCTTCGTGCGCCTCGGCGCAGGAGGAGTCCGCGGGTACAGAACAGAACTGCCTAGTGACAGCTCCCGTCGAGGGTCGAGCGCCGCGCATCGTGTCGACCGTTGCACCGATCACCAGCTTGATTGCTCAAGTGGTCGGTGATTCTGGTGCCACGGTCACCGGTGTCGTGCCAGAAGGCACCAACTCGCACACGTTTGAGCCGCCACCCAGTGCGGCGCAAGTGCTCGAGTCTGCCGACGTCGTCTTCATGAACGGTTTGGTCTTGGAAGAACCGACGAAAGACCTCGCGCAGGACAACGTCGGCGAACAGACGGTGATTTGCGAGTTGGGCACGCAGGTGCTGCCGCGAGACCAGTGGGTATTCGACTTTTCGTTCCCCGAAGAGGGCGGCAAGCCGAATCCGCATCTCTGGACGAACCCGCCGATGGCCAAGTCGTACGCCGAGGTGATTCGCGACGTGCTCGTGCAAGTCGACCCGGAGAACGCGTCGACATACGAGTCGAATTTCGCCGCACTCGTCGGTGTGATCGACGACCTTGACGCAGCGATGAAGACCGCTACCGAGACCATTCCGGTCGAACGCCGTCTCCTGCTCACGTATCACGACGCGTACGCGTATTTTGCGCGCCACTACGACTGGACAGTGGTCGGTGCGATTCAGCCATCGTCGTTCGACGAGCCAACACCAAAGGACATTGCGAATCTCGTCGAGCAGGTACGCGAAAAGAGCGTGCCGGCGGTCTTCGGTAGTGAGGTATTTCCGTCGTCTGTGCTCGAGCAGATCGGAAACGAAACTGGTGCCCGCTACATCGACGTGCTTCGTGATGATGATCTTCCGGGCAAACCCGGCGACCCAGACCACTCTTGGCAGGCATTGATGCGCTTCAACTTCGTGACAATGATCGACGCACTCGGCGGCGATTCGACGAGCTTGCGTGGTCTCGACGTGTCGTTGCGGTCGGTCGATCGCGCGGAGTATCCGCAGTGACGAGCGGCGACCACGGTCAACATGCAACCCGAAAGTGCGTAGCAGCGTGAGCGTGTTGATTCGCTGCGACGCCTTGAGTGTCGCTTACGACACGAGCTACGTGTTGGAGAACGTCACTGTGCACATTCGACGAGGGGAGTTCGTCGGCATTGTCGGCCCTTCGGGTTCGGGCAAGACCTCGCTCTTGAAAGCAATCACAGGTGCGGTCCCTGCAGCGAGGGGAAGTGTCGAAGTAGTGCGTGGCACGCGCATCGGGTACGTGCCGCAAGTCGAGTCGGTCGACTGGAACTTTCCAATCACGGTGGGCGAAGTTCTGGCGATGACGCGCACGAAGCGACGATGGCCGTCCATTACGCGCGCCGAACGCGAAGAAGCGTCGCACGTGCTGGAAAGCCTCGGTCTAGCAGGGGTTCAGGGTCGTCACATTCGTGAACTGAGCGGGGGACAGCAGCAGCGTGTGTTCGTCGCACGCGCGATGTTCGGCAAGCCCGACGTGCTGTTGCTCGACGAGCCCACATCTGGCGTCGATGTGCGAACACGCCACGAAGTTCTGCACCTTCTGCACGATCTGCACGACAAGGGCACCACCATCGTGCTCACCACGCACGACCTAAACGGCTTGGCGAGCCACTTGCCGCGACTCGTGTGCCTCAATCGAGAAGTCATCGCTGACGGCCCGCCGCGCGAGACGCTGATCCCTGAAGTGCTCGAGCGCACGTACGGCGCGCCGCTACACGTGCTGGAACACGGCGGTATGCCGATTGTGCTTGACCACGACTATGAGGTATCTGAAGTCATGCGCGACGCTGCACGCGATCTACGCAACGAGCGAAAGCAGCCACGATGATGTCGGCAATTACCTGGTTCGCCGTCGATCTGTTGGCCCCGTACGAGTTCGGGTTCTTCGGCAGAGGTCTCGTCGCTGCGACGTTCGCTGGCGCATTGTGCGGGGTGCTCGGCGTCTACGTCGTGCTGCGCGGCATGAGCTACATCGGGCACGGGCTCTCGCATGCAGTCTTTGGCGGCGCGGCGGCGTCAGCCGTCATGTCGGTGAACTTCTTCGTCGGTGCAGGCATCTGGGGCGTCATCTCCGGGGTGCTCATCGGTCGCATCGCGCGCCGGCGCATCTTGGGAGCCGACGCAGCAATCGGCATCGTCACCACGGCGAGTTTTGCTGCGGGCATCGCCCTCTTGAACCGTTATGGGCAAGCCCGAAAAAGCATCGAAGCCGTTTTGTTCGGCAGCGTGCTCGGCGTGTCGTGGGGTGATGTCGCTGCCATCGTCGTCGTGGGCGCAATCGTGGCGGTGACGCTGATCGTCTCGTATCGAGCGTTCCTATTTGCCACGTTTGATCCGCAGGTGGCGACCGTTTCCGGTGTGCGCGTGTCGCTCATCGAAGTGACGCTCATGGTCATGCTCTCGGGCACCATCTTGGTGACCATGCGAGTGATCGGCACGCTTCTCATCTCGGCATTGCTCGTCATCCCCGCGGCGACCGCGCGCATGATGACCAACTCGTTCGCAAAGATGCTGCTCATCGCACCCGCACTTGGCGCGGCAAGTTGTTTTGTCGGCATGAATGCTTCGTACCACTTAGACACCAGTGCCGGCGCCACCATCATCCTCGTGGCGGCGTCAACGTTCACTGCGGTCTATCTCTTCGCCGGCCGTCGTGCTCGCACGCGAGTGGCGTCACTGCATCACGTCTGAGGTTTGAGCACCCATTCGACACCGTCCTTGGTGTCGCGCACTTCGACGCCGGCTTGAAGCAGGCTGTCGCGCACCACGTCGGACAAGTCGAATCGCTTCTCGGCCCGCACAATCTTGCGAATCGCAAGCAGCCCTTCGACGAATGGTGCCACCACGCTTCGAGGCTCGCGCAACCCGCTGACCGCAATCTCGCCGAGCCTCGAAATCATCGAACGCAAGATCGCCACAGCACGTTCTCGCTCATCGCTCTGCAACGTGTCGGCCGACCAAGCGCGAATCTCCGACTCAAGGGCGAGCACGGCTTCAATCGCGGCATCGGCATCGCCGTGTGTAACGGCCTGCTCGAACGACACGCGCAGCGACTCGGCCGAGCCCAAGAGCGACGTCGCAGCGCTCTCAGAAGGTGCGCTACCCCCACTTCTCTGCGAACCAGGTGCTGCTGGTCGCCCCGCTGAGGCGGCAACTCCGTCACCCGAAAACGACGGCGCTTGAAGCTCTTGCAACGGGAATGTGTCGCCGCTCTCGAACACCTTCTGTCTGGCGCCTTTGCGCAGCGTCACAGTGGAATTACCAACTACTTGAGCCGTCTCACCGTCGAGATCGATGACGAGCCCGGTGTGTTCGTCGACGCCGAGCACGTACTCGTCGCTCGACATGAACGACTCCAACATCTGCAGTCGGCGTTCGCCGAGATAGCAGAAACGTGTGTCGTGCGACCCGCCCTCGGCATTGTCATAGTGCGGAATCACGGACGCCGGAATGCCGAGTTCTCGCAAGAGGCCGAGTCCTTCGTTCCAGTAGGGGTCCATGCCGACCTTGTAGATCTCGTAGACGGGTACCGTTCGCTCGCCGAGCGTGAGTGCAGCGGCGGACGCAAACGTGATGATGCCGCCGTGTTCGAGCTTGCGCGACAACAGTTCGCGCACGGGCGTCTGCGACCACTGTTGCATCGAATACGTCGGAGAGCCCGGGCCCGCGAAAAGATAGTGGGCGTCGTCGACTGCCCGAAGGCCCTTCTCGACGGTGGCAGAACTCGGCGCGATTCCGTCGGGACTCGGCTTGAGTCGTGTGAGTCCGGCGACGCGCACGTCGACGTTCACGCTGACCTTGAAGTATTCGACGGCCCGCGATGCGAGCTCCGAAGCGTTCTCCTGAAATCCGTAGGGAGTGTCGAGCACCACGGCGCGAACAGGTGATGGCAGCAACGCTGTCAACCGACGATGCGTGCTCACCATCGTTGGCGCAGTTTCGCCGGAGCCCATGATTACGAGCATTCGGGGTAGCGACGTCATGCCAGGAAGCCTTCCTCAATGTGCTTGTGCAGCGTGTCAGCCCAACGTTGCGGAAACTGGGCGTGCAGGTCGTGGTGCGCGGGCGTGAACCACTCCACTCGCACATGGGCAAAGCGCGAGGCAAGATCGTCATAGTCGCGGCCCATGTCGAAACTGCGCCGCTCGTCAGACCCAGCTGGGGTGAAGAGCACCGGTCGGCGCAAGTTGGCCACGAGGTCGAGCGGGCGATGTTCCCAGAGTCCGCGCAACACCTGCATGTGCCGGTCGCGTGAGAGCCACGGTCGAATCGTTCCGTCCTCGAGTACCTCCATGTTCGCGAGCGTG
>RFOJ01000063.1 GCA_009926705.1 Acidimicrobiia bacterium | reverse complement strand
CGTTTCACCGAACTCCTACCGCGCGGCCAGTACGCGAAGATGAACGTCGACGCACTACTCCGACCCGACACGAAGAGCCGCTACGAGGCGCACAAGATCGCGCTCGACTCCGGCTTCCTCACACTCGACGAGGTTCGCGAACTGGAGAACCGTGAACCGCTCGCAGAGACGATGAGCAAAGAGCCGGTGGCCGCCGAGGTAGTATCCACGCACGAAGAAGAGTCCTCAGATGACTGAACTAGAACGCCGCAACTACGACGCCACGCTCGAAGTCCGCGCCGGTGGAGACGGCCGCACTGTCGCAGGGATCGCCGTCCCGTACGACGTCGAGCAGCGCATCGGCCCGAACCTCGTTGAGGTCTTCCGCCGTGGCGCGTTTGAGGCGGTCGCCCGCAACGCGCACCGCGTCAAGATGCTCTTCCAACACAAGGCCGACGCCCCGATCGGCCGGGCGATCATGCTCGAAGAACGAGACGGCGGACTCTACGGCGAGTTCAGGATCTCGAAGACCGAAGCCGGGGATGAGGCGCTCGAACTCATCCGCGACGGCGTGCTCTCGAACCTCTCCGTCGGCTTCCAACCGTTACGCGACGAGAAACGAAACGGCGTCGTCAACCGCATGAAGGCGCACCTCGCCGAAGTTTCGCTCGTCACGTTCGGCGCCTACGGCGACGCCGCAGCCATTACCGCGGTTCGCTCCGAGATCGAGAAACCGAACCTCGCCGCGATCGCGGAGGTAGTCGCCCGCGTCAAGAGGTAGCCGTGCCGTGGCACATCGAGACCGCTAACGCGGCGTGCAGCTCCGGCTACGCAGTCGTCAAGGACTCCGACGGAACCGTCGAAGGATGCCATCGCACCCGACGCGAAGCACTCGCACAACTCGCCGCGCTCAACATCGTCGAAGCCGAACGCACCGTTGAGCAGCCTGTCGAAGAACGTCAAGACTCCTACGCACCGACCGACGCGATGGTGAGCGAGGCACGTCGCGGCCTCGAATGGCGTCAAGCGTTCGGACGTGGAGGCACGGAGATCGGCGTCGCACGGGCGCGCGACATCGTCAACCGACGCCGCCTCTCGTTGCAGACCGTGATCCGAATGAGGTCGTACTTCGCACGCCACGAAGTCGACAAGAACGGCCGAGGCTTCCGACCGAACGAACCCGGCTATCCGTCCGCCGGGCGGATCGCGTGGGCGCTATGGGGAGGCGACGCCGGGAAGACGTGGTCGCAGTCGATCCTTGCCTCAGCTCCGAGATCCTTGCAAGACGACACAGACACCCGCTAGCATCCATCTCAGGCCGCACCCTCGGCCCGCGAAGAGCGCACCTCCCGCAAGGGACACCCGCCACGCGGAGCACGGAGCACCCGGTGAAGCAACATCCACGACACACCACAAGGACTAACCCGTGAACCCATTCCTCAGCAAACTCCACGAGCAGCGCGCATCAAAGGCCGCTCCTCGACCGTGCCTCGGAAGAGAACCGCGACATCACCGACGTCGAGACCGCCAACGTCTCCGCGCTCGCGAAAGAGATCGAGAAACTCGACGAGCGCATCGCGCAAGTCACCGACATCGAGACCCGCAAGGCCGCAGCAGCCGAACTCGCCCGCAAGGTCGACGGCTCAAAGGTCGAAACACGCGAAGCAGCACCCGCTCGCGTGACCCGCGAAGCCCGCACCTACTCGCCAGAGAGTGCGAACTCGTTCATCCGTGACGCGTTCTCGGCTCAGATCCTCGGCGACTTCGACGCCCGCGAGCGTCTCGCCCGCCACATGAACGAAGAGCGCATCGAGAAGCGCGACGTCGGGACGGCACAGTTCGCCGGTCTCGTCGTGCCGCAGTTCTTGACCGACCTCGCCGCACCATTCGCGCGCGCCGGTCGCCCGGTCGCCGACCGTGCACGTCAGCACGTCCTCCCCGCACAAGGCATGACTCTCTCGATCTCGAAGGTCACGACCGGCTCGGCAGTGGCCGTACAGACTGAAGGCGACGCCGTTCAGGAGACGAACATGGACGACACGAAACTCGACCTCAGCGTCGTCACAATCGCCGGTCAGCAGAACGTCAGCCGTCAAGCGCTAGAGCGCGGCACCGGCATCGACGCCCTCGTCATGGCAGACCTCGCCTCGGCGTACCACACTCTGCTCGACTCGAACGTCGTCGCGGAACTGTTCAGCAGCGCCGGGCAAGCCGTCACCTACACAGACGCCTCCCCGTCGGTCGAGGAGTTGTACCCGAAGATCCTCGACGCCGTGCAGAAGGTTCAGACCACCTTCTACGCAGGCCCGAACGCGATCATCATGCACCCGCGACGTCTCGCGTTCATCCTCGCCGCGACCGATACCACGGGTCGCCCTCTGGCAGTGCCATCACCGAACGGCCCGACCAACGCGATCGCAACCGGCGCGGGCTCCGTTCAGTACGGCAACTCGGGCTACTCGATCGCCGGACTCCCGGTCATCACCGACGCCAACGTCGCAACCAACAAGGGCACCGGCACAAATCAAGACACGATCTACGTCGGCAACTTGCAAGAGTTGCACCTCTGGGAATCGGCTAACGCGCCGTTCATGCTCCGCTTCGAGCAGCCGAAGTCGGCAGAACTCGAAGTCAAGGTCGTCGTCTACGGGTACGCCGCGTACACCGCGAACCGCTACCCGAACGCGTGGGCTCAGATCAACGGAACGGGCCTCGTCACCCCGACGTTCTAGTTGTAGGCCTCTGGGAAGGCCCGGATCAGGTAGCGGCATGATCCGGGTCTCCAGAGGCTTTAGAACGTCACCGATTACGGTCAAGGTGTCGCCCGGGTCGGGCGCTCGCGCTCCTCTCGCCTCCTTGAGTCAGAGCACGAGCGATCCGCTTCCCGGCCCGGTCGATTACCCTCGCACGAAACGAAAGAAGAAGGCGGCTCGACATGGCGATAACTAACGGCTACGCGACACTCGCACAGTTTCAGGCGTACGCCAACATGAGCACGATCACCGCCGACGAGACGACGACGATCGAGAAGGCCATCGAAGCCGCGTCGCGCACGATCGACCGTATCGCCGACCGCCGTTTCTACATGGACGCGAACGCGACCGCGCGCCTCTACCGCACCGTCGACTTCTACACGCTCCCCGTCGATGACATCGGCTCGACCTCCGGGCTCGTCGTCGCGTTCGATGCAACCGGCAACGGCAACTACACGAACACGCTCACACTCAACACCGACTACGTCCTCGACCCGGTCACCGCCCCGCAGAAAGGCCGCCCCTACACGGCGATCACGATGGTCGGAGCGACCGTCTTCCCGCTTCCGATCTCGCGCCGTCCGCAGGTGCAGGTCACCGCGAAGTTCGGATGGTACAACGGAACACCGCCCGACGACGTCGTCGAAGCGTGCCTCATCCTCTCCGCCGACTACGTCAAACGCGCCTCGTCGGTCGGCGGCGTACTCGGCCTCTCCGAACTCGGCGCGATCCGCATGAGCCCGCTCGGAAGAGACATCTCGGCGATCGTCCGCGCGTACCGCCGAGAGGTCGTCGCGTGACCCCGTCAACCGTCCGAGACAAACTCAAGACCGCGCTCAACGTCACCGGGCTACGCGTCTACGACACGATCCCCGACAACGTCATCCCGCCCGCCGCAGTCATCGGCCAGATCTCCATCGACTGGGATCTAGTGTTCAAACGCGGAGCCGACACGGGCTCGCTTGACGTCGTCGTCATCGCGGGGCGGATGAGCGAACGCGCCGCTCAGGACTACCTCGACAACCTCCTCACCGCGACCGGCAACTCGTCGATCAAGACGAAGATCGAAGCCGACCAGACGCTCGACGGCTCCGTGACCTCCGTCCGCTGCACCCGGGCCGAACCGATCTCCGTCACCGTCTCCGGCGTCGAGATGCTCGCCTACCGCTTCGTCGTCGAGGTCTACGGCTAAGATGACCGCCATGAGATACCGCGTAACGAGCCGCCGCCTCGTCGGTTGCGCCGAAGGTGATCTCATCTCCGCCGAAGGTCTCGGAGCTCTCGGCCACGACGCGGAGCATGCGGAGAAGTCGGGGCATGTCGTAGCCGTCGGCTACGATGAACCGAAGAAACACAAAGGCGCCCGCAAGGACGTCTCGGACTCAGACAAGGACTAGACTCGCAGCATGGCAACCGTAACCGCTCTCGGCAAGGCCACCGTCTTCACGGTCGGCGGCGTCGACCTCGCCGACCAACTTCAGTCGATCACGATGACGAAGACCGTCGAAGCACTCGACTCGACCTCCCTCGTCGACACCGCACGCAAGAACGTCGCAGGCCTTGAGAACTCCGAGACGACGTTCACCGTCCTCGGCACGTTCGCCACCGGCGAAGCGATTCAGACGATCTTCGGTGACGTCGGCATCGAGAGCACGATCGTCTTCGAGCCTCTCGCATCGGCACCCGGCTCCTCGTCTCCCCGCTATACGCACTCGAACGCATTTCTGGCCGCAGCTCCGATCGTCGTCGAGGTCGGCTCTCTCCTCAGCGTGACGGCAACGTACAGCGGAGGCGCGATCGTGCAGGCGCTCTCGTAGTGCTCGACATCTCCGTCAACGTCAAGCGGAAGGACGGGTCGCAAGAGACCTACCCGGTCTATCCCGACACCCAGATCGCGTTCGAGCGGTGGGCGAAGTGCAGCATCTCGCTGGCGTTCGACCCGGCCACGAAACCGAAGATGGAACACCTCTACTATCTCGCGTACCTCGCGGAGAAGAACGCGGGGAAGGTCGTGAAGATCTTTGACGAGTGGATCAAGGAGATCGCCGCAGTCGGCGCCGAGGAAGACTCGGGAAACTAATCATCCCCGGAGGCGGGGTCGCCGAACGAATAGCAGAGCTCGCGCTCGCGACTCAGATCGACCCGCTCTCCCTCATGCGTACGCCCGCCCCGGTGCTTCGCGCGCTCTACGATGGAGTCCGCCGAAGAAACGAAGCACGAAGAGGTCGACGACATGGCTAACACAGGGACGTTCGGCTACCGGCTCGGCGAAGACGTCTCGGGCGGAGTCAAGGTCGAAGGCCTCTCCGCAGTACGTCGCGACCTCAAGAAACTCGGCGGCGACCTCGACCTCGTCAAGGGCGAGTTCCTCGCGACGAACAAGAAGGTCGCCGAGATCGTCCTCGGAGACGCGAAACGGTTCGTCCCCGTCCTCTCCGGTGCACTCGCCGCCTCGATGAAGAACGCGTCGACGAAGACCGCCGCGAAGATCCGCGTCGGCTCCTCCGGGCGTGGCCGCACGAAGTCGAACTCTCCCGACCTCGTCGAGTACGCCGGGCCGATCCACTTCGGTTGGCCGAAGCGTCGCATCAAGCCGCAGCCGTTCATCTATGACGCGATCGACCCGCGACGCAACGAGATCGCGCAAGAGTACGCCGAGAGACTGACGTCGATCAGGAACAAGTACGACCTATGAGCAAGCCGATCACCGTCTCCATCGTCGGCAACGCCGGGCCGCTCAAGAAGAGCCTCGACGAGGCGGACGGCTTCCTCGGGAAGTTCGGCGGCTCGATCAAGGCCGTCGGCGTAGCAGCAGCCGCAGGCGTCGGCGCTCTCGCCGCCGGTATCGGCGTAGCAGCGAAGGCCGCTATGGACGACCAGAAGAGTTTCGTCTCGCTGGAGAACACGATCCGCAACGTCACCGGCGCCACTCACGAGCAGATCAAGGCAGTCGACGAGCAAATCGGCAAGATGAGCCTCGCGACCGGCGTCGCCGACGACAAACTCCGACCCGCGTTCGAGGCACTCGTCCGAGGCACTCGCGATACCGACATGGCTCTCTCTCAGATGAACCTCGTCCTCGACATCTCAACCGGGCTCCAGATGGACGCCACCACCGTCGCCGACGCACTAGCGAAGGCTCAGCAAGGCAACACGAAGGCGCTCAAGGCGCTCTCCCCGGAGATGGCCGCGATGATCAAAGAAGGCGCGGGCATGAACGAGATCCTCGACACCTTGACCGCGAACTTCGACGGCGCGGCGTCGGCGGCCGCGAACACGTTCGCCGGGCGCATCGAACGGCTCAAGGTCTTCGGCTCGGAACTCGTCGAGCAGTTCGGCTACTACCTCCTCCCGGT
>RFOJ01000062.1 GCA_009926705.1 Acidimicrobiia bacterium | reverse complement strand
TTCCAGCGAGTGGGAGACCTCATCTGGCAGGCAGCCGATGCGCGCACGCGTGGTTTCTTGCTCGGTGCCACGGCTGGGCGCACCACCCTGCTCGGCGAAGGCCTGCAACACCAAGACGGCCACTCGCTTGTCTTGGCGAGCACCGTTCCGCCGTGCCGTGCATACGACCCTGCGTTTGCCTATGAAGTTGCAGCAATTGTGCGTAGTGGCCTGCACGAGATGTACGGAGAGGTGCCGAACGACGTGTTCTATTACGTCACGTTGTACAACGAGAACTATCCGATGCCTGCCCGTCCGGCGGTCGCCGACCTTGACGCACAAATCATGCGCGGTCTCTACAAGTGGGCTGATGCGGGCAACGCCAAGCACCGGGCAACGCTGCTCTTCTCCGGCTCGGCGCATTCTGCGGTTCGAGCTGCAGCCGCCGAACTCGAATCGCGATGGGACGTTGCCTGCGATCTCTGGTCGGCGACTTCTTATAAGGCCCTGCGCGAGAACGCCATCGATGTCGAACGCTGGAATCGACTGCACCCGACCGCCGCTCCGCGCGAAGCAGACGTCACTCGACTGCTCGACGACGGAAGCGGCCCGGTCGTCGCCGTCACCGACTTCATGCGAGTCGTGCCCGAGCAAGTTGCGCGCTTCGTGCCGAACCGCATGTTCGTGCCGCTCGGCACCGACGGCTTCGGACGCAGCGACACTCGCGAGTCGCTGCGTCGACACTTTGAGATCGACATGCCCAACGTGGTGGTCGCCACGCTGCACGCCCTGTCGCTGAGCGGCGAGGTGAAGCCAGAAATCGTCGCCGACGCCATATCTCACTACGGTCTCGACCCCGAGTCGCTCAACCCGCTCTTTGCGTGAGACGATTCAGAGGATGAAGAGCGACCTCTACGTCACCGGCAAGCCGGCTGCTGATCGCCTGCTGCGCAAGGACGGTACGGCTCTTCTCATCGGCATGTTGCTCGACCAGCAAGTGCCGATGGAGTGGGCCTTCACTGGGCCGTTCACCATCACCGAACGGCTCGGCCACCTCGACCCGAAGCGAATCGCAGCGATGCGCGTCGACCGTTTCGTCTCGATTTGCTGCGAGAAACCAGCCATTCATCGCTTTCCCGCGGCGATGGCGAAACGGATTCACGAGCTCTGCCACGTTCTCGCCACTGAATATGACAACGACGGTGCCAACGTGTGGCGCGGCATCGACGATGCGAGCGAGTTGTACAAGCGACTGCGGAAGTTCCCGGGTTTCGGCGACGAAAAGGCTCGCATCTTCGTGGCACTCCTGGCCAAGAGATTCGACATCGCGCCCGAGGGCTGGCAGCGCGTCGCCAAACCGTTCGGCGACCACCGAATGCGCACGGTTGCTGACATCGACTCCGCCGAAGCCTTGCTCAAGGTGCGGCGCTTCAAACAACTCGAGAAAGCGCGCGACCGCGACAAGGCGAGCCGACCACTGAAGAAGCGCAAATGACCGTCCTCGTCACCGGCGGCGCGGGTTACATCGGCTCTCATACCGCCCGATTGCTCACCGAACTTGGCCGCGAAGTCGTCGCCCTCGACACGCTGGAGCGCGGCTACCGCGATTCGCTAGGCGACCTCGATCTCGTGGTTGGCGATGTCGCCGACGAGCGACTCGTTGCCAAGACATGCCGCAAATACGACGTCGACAGTGTCATTCACTTTGCTGCCTACAAGGCCGTCGGCGAATCGGTCTCCGAGCCCCTTCGGTACTACAAGAACAACGTGTCGAGCAGTATCGCGCTCGTCGAGACGCTCATGGCGAACGGCGTCAACAAGTTCGTTTTCTCGTCGTCGGCGGCCGTCTATGGCACCCCTGATTCGTCACCGGTCAACGAAGATGCACCGCTGCGACCTCAGAGCCCGTACGCCCAGACCAAGACCGACATCGAACACTTCCTGCGGTCGTGCGACGCGATTGGTCTTCGATCGGTCAGCCTGCGCTACTTCAACGCTGCCGGTGCTCACGACTCAGGCGATATGGGAGAAGACTTTTCGCTCGCTGCCAATCTCGTGCCCGTGATCATGCGCGTGCTGTTCGGCGGACAGGAGCAACTCGAGATCTTCGGTGACGATTACCCCACACCAGACGGCACATGTGTGCGCGATTATGTGCACGTTTCTGACCTTGCGGATGCGCACGTGAAAGCACTCGACTATCTCGCGACAGGCGGCAAGTCGCTTGCTTGCAACGTCGGCACGGGTCAGGGCACGTCGGTGCGTCAACTGGTGGAAATGACCGAGTCGGTGACGTCGCGGTCACTGCCGCACGAAGTGGTCGGCCGACGTCCCGGAGACCCAGCAGCCGTCTACGCCGACCCAACTCTGATTCGTGCGGTGCTCGGCTGGCGCGCCACCCGCGACCTGCGCGAAATCATCGCCAGCGCCTATCGATGGCACGAACGCCACCCCGAGGGCTACGCACGCTGACGATCTAGCCATCCGATCAACATTGCGATCGCGCGAGGGTCGTGTCGCAGTCGATGACCACCACCTTGGATCACGTGCAGTTCCGCGCTCCCATGCGCTTCGGCGAGCGTTCGCGAGTCGCTATCTGGAACCAGCTCGTCTTCATCACCGTGCATGAGCAGCAAAGGTCGCGGTGCAAACCGACGTGCAGCCTCGCTCGGTCGAAAACGTCGAAGCTCGCGGCTCCAGTCGTCGAACTGCGCGGGAAATCCGGGTGTGCGAACCGAACCAATCTCGCGCGAGTGCTCGAGTAGGCGGCGCGGATGCTCGGCCCAGTCGTCGAAGTCGGCGCGCGGCCCGAGCAGAGCGCAACCGCTTACGCGCGGGTCGTCTGCCGCCACGCACAATGCCACCGATGCACCGGTGTTGGTGCCGAGTAGCCACACCTGAGTTGGCTGGCATTCTGCGACGAGGTGATCGATTGCGGCGCGAGTGTCCTCGACCCAGCCCTGCATCGAGAAGTCTCCCTCGCTGTTACCGCATCCGCGAAAGGTGAACGTCATGCCGCTCCAGCCGAGTTCGTTGCCGATGCGGTCGATGAGTTCAGGGAACGAACTCGCGGAGTGTCGGGCGTCTTGTGGCCCGATCGGAAACCCGTGACAAAGCAATGCGGCTGGGCGGGCCGCACCGCGGGACGGCCCGTGGTTGAGGTACCGCTGCAGCGTGAGCGTGCCGGAGACGAAGGTGCCGTTCACGCGGTGGCAAGCCGGTACCCGCGATTGCGGGCTTCGGCAAGCGTGTCGGGCGCAAAGCAGATGCCGGAATTCGTGGCAACGATGTCGTCAACCACCGATTCGTCCGTCCAGGCGTCGACGTCGTACACCAATTGCGTGCGTTTGTCGCCGAGATACTGCGTGTGCTCAAAGCGCCCGGGGCGTTTCACGCCACAAATCTAACCTAGGGTTCAGGTATGGCTTCAGCGCCTGACACCGTCGATTTCTACTTCGACACGATGTGTCCGTACGCTCACCAAACCTCGCTGTGGATTCGCGAAGTACAACGCCTCACGGGGCTGCGCGTCAACTGGAAGTTCTTCAGCCTCGAAGTGATCAACCACGTCGACGGCAAGAAGATGCCGTGGGAGCGAGACATCTCCTACGGGTGGACTCCCCTGCGCATCGCTGCATGGCTGAGACGCATCGATAACGACCTTTGCGGCGCGTGGTATCTCGCGAGCGCGAACGCCCTACATCTCGAGGGCCAGCGGCCGTACGAAGAAGCGACCGCCCGCCGACTGCTTGCGTCAATCGGCGCACCAGATGCCGCGTGGCAGTCTGCGCTCGACGACAAGACGACGCACGATGATGTGCGCCGTGATCACGACCACGCTGTGCAGCACCTCGGTGGCTTCGGCGTGCCGATTCTGCTGCCCTCGAAGGGCCGCGCAGTATTCGGCCCCGTCATCGTGCCGGCCCCGACTGGTGACGATGCAGTACGACTGTGGCAACTTGTGTGCGGCATGGCAGAGTTCCCGCACTTCTACGAATTGAAAGTGCCCAAGACCCCCGACGATATGACGCACATCGCGAACGCGTTCAACCCGTACCTTCGTGCCCGCGAGTGGCAGACCGTGCAGAACCCAGCCCTATGAGCAGACCGACCGAACTCGTCAGAATGCTCGAAGACGTCTGGGACTCGCTGGACTCCTTGCTCGGCACTCTCGACGAGTCGCAGTGGAAGACGATGACGGAACTTCCCGGCTGGACGGTGCAGGACACCCTCTCGCATCTCGTGTCGTCAGAAAAGGGATTGCAGGGCGAACCAGGCACATCGCACCGCGCGAGCGACCTCTCCAATGTGAAGAACCCGATTGGCGAGTTCAACGAGCACGAGGTGGACTCGCGCCGCTCGTTGCTTGGCAGCGCGGTGTTCGCCGAGTGGAAAGACGTCCAGGCGAAGCGTCGCCACACGTTTGCCACGGCCGACGACTCCTACTTCTCGCGCGAGATGATGACGCCCACTGGTCCTGGCACATTTGCCGACTTCATGCACATCCGCGTGATGGATGCCTGGGTGCACGAGCAAGACATTCGTCGCGCACTCGGCAAACCAGGCAATCAAAACTCTGCTGCGGCGACGCACAGTCTTTCGAGGTTCGTTCGTTCGCTGCCGATGGTGGTGGGCAAGCGGGCCAAAGCCCCCGACGGAAGCGTGGTCACGCTTCGCGTCGTCGGCGCCGTGAACGCCGAGTTCCATGTGGCCACCGAAGCTGGCCGAGCCAAACTGGTCGACGCAGCGGCGAGTCCGCAATGCACCATCACCATCGAGAGTGACGCCTACTTCGCGATCTGCTGCGGCCGACAGTTCTGGAAGGCCAGTGACCCGCGAGTCTCGATTGAGGGCGATACTGACCTCGCCGCTCGTATCTTGACCAACTTCAACGTGATGATCTGAATACCGCCGACTGAGGAACGAGTGAAACCGACACCCGACGCCCGCGACATCGAATCGATGCTGAAGCGCTGGGCAGAAGTTGACGCCGAGGCCGGACGCATGGCCGCAGAGCGACGTCGAGAGGTGCTCGGTGCACGAGCATCGGACGAACTCCCCGAATACGAATTCGGCAAGAAGCCAAACGACTGGGTGCACCTCGACTGGATGCGGCCGCTTCGCTTCATGTATCGAAACCTGCCCTTTGGGCTGCGCATGGCGCTGAAAAAGCGATTGGTTCGCTGAGTGGCCCAGTTCCTCTTCGCTACGCAGATCGTCGGCGTTTCAACCGAAGCCATCGGAGTTACTGCCGCCTCGATTCGACGCCTAGGCCTCGGTACGAAGCACTGGTACATGAAGTCGCCTGCCGAGCAGACTGCGACGGCCACCGGCCGCACCGAGTCAGCTACTGGCGCATCATCCCCTCTCGTGTCGTATCGACGCATTGCAGTCGGCGATCACTCAAACGCCGAGTGGGTGGTCTTTGTTCCCGCAGGTGACAAAGTCGCGCCTGAGGCTTTGCGTGCGGCACGACAAGCCGACCGAGAAGTCGACGTCATCTACGGCGACACACGCCATGAGGTAAAACACGCCGACAAGCTGCCGACATTTCAGCGCCGTCCGTCGTTCTCGCCAGAGCGATTGCGGTCGCACGACTACATCGGCGGCTTCATCATCGCACGGCGACGAGTGGTTGACGCAGCAGGAGGGCTCGAGCTCTTGACCGCCACCGACTCGCACGACCGAAACTTGCGGCTGTGCGAGCGGGCGCGCACCGTGTTGCGAGTGGCAGAGATTCTCAACTTCACACCGAGCAACAACTTTCTTCCGTCTGCGAACCCTCGAGCCGTGCAGGCACACGTCGAGCGTCTTGGCATCGCCGCCGACGTTGAATTTGACGACACCACGCCGTGCGTGCGAGTGAGGCGGCGGCTCTCGAATCGGCCGCTCATCTCAGTGGTCATTCCGACGCGCGGTAGCAGCGCCGACCTGCGAGGCACGTCGACTCCGCTCGTGGTCAACACCGTGCGCACATTGCTCGAGCAATCGACCTACGGAGAACTTGAATTCGTCGTCGTCGCCGATACACCCACTCCTCCGGAGGTGCGCTCCGAGTTGGCGCGAATCGCCGGGCATCGCTTGACAATCGTCGACTACGACCAAGCCTTCAATTTCGCAGT
>RFOJ01000061.1 GCA_009926705.1 Acidimicrobiia bacterium | reverse complement strand
CCCCGAAAGCAGTGTCGCGACGTTCGAAGCCGAGCGCGTCCGCTGCGCCTGGCCGGTCTTTGGAGTTGATATGACTGCCGACTCATTGCCCGCGGAAACCGGGCTTGTCGATGTGTGTGTGTCGTTCACCAAGGGTTGTTACCCCGGCCAAGAACTGGTCGAGCGCATGGACAGCCGCGGCTCGACGGCGCCGCGTCGCCTGATGCGCTTGCCGAGCAACGCCGGGGCCGGCGCACACGTGACCACCTCTGCGCCTATCGCCGGCGCGCCTGCCCTCGCGGGGGCACCGTACCGACTCGCCGACGGCACCAATGTCGGTCAGTGCACGTCGGTGGCGGGCGATTATGCCCTCGTCATGGTGCAACGAGCGCACTTCGGCGTCGCCGAGCAACTCGCGCGCTCATAGGCTTGACCAAACATATGACGTACATCTACGCCTTCGACCACAAGCATCGCAAGGCCCCGATGAGCATGAAAGACCTGCTCGGCGGCAAGGGTGCGAACCTCGCCGAGATGATGACGGTGCTGAAGCTTCCGGTACCGCACGGCTTCACCGTCACCACCGATGCCTGTCGCGACTACATGCGAGGCGGCTGGCCGAAGGGCCTCGACAAAGAGATCGCTGCACATGTCGCATCGCTCGAAAAGAAGATGGGTCGCAAACTTGGCGACGCGAAAGACCCGCTCCTTGTTTCGGTGCGCTCCGGCGCCAAGTTCTCGATGCCCGGAATGATGGACACCGTCCTCAATCTCGGTCTCAACGACGCGAGCGTGCAGGGTCTGGCACGAAGCACCAACGATGAGCGCTTCGCGTACGACAGCTACCGCCGCTTCATCGCCATGTTTGGTCGAATCGTGCTGGGCGTCGACGGCCATCACTTCGAGCACCCACTCGAGCAGGCAAAAGCATCGCTCGGCACCAAGAACGACGCCGATCTTCCCGCGTCGAAACTCCGCGAACTCTGCGAACAGTACAAGTCGATCGTCAAGCGCGAGACGGGAAAAGACTTCCCGCAAGAACCCGCCAAGCAGTTGCGTGGCGCGGTCGAAGCGGTGTTCCGCTCGTGGAACGGCGCTCGCGCCATCGCGTACCGCGTTCGCGAGAAGATCAGCCACAACCTCGGCACTGCCGTCAACGTGCAGGCGATGGTGTTCGGAAACCGCAACAACCAGTCGGGCACCGGCGTCGGTTTCACCCGCAATGCCGCGACCGGCGAGAACAAGCCGTACGGCGACTACCTCATCAACGCGCAAGGCGAAGACGTGGTGGCCGGCATACGTAATACCGAAGACCTCGACGCGCTGAAGCGCCAGTTCCCAAAGGTGCACGCGCAATTGCTCGAAATCTTCGCGCGACTCGAGCGCCACTACAAAGACATGTGCGACACCGAGTTCACCATTGAAGACGGCAAGTTGTGGATGCTGCAGACGCGCGTCGGCAAGCGCACCGGTGCAGCGGCACTGCGCATGGCTGTCGAGATGGTGAAGAACGGCGGCACCGGCAAGTACAAGTGGAAGATCAGCAAGAAAGAAGCGCTCATGCGCATCACTGCCGACCACCTCGACTCGGTGCTGCACCCGCAGTTCGCCAACAAGACCAAGGCCGTGGCTAAGGGTCTCGCTGCGTCGCCTGGTGCGGCAGTCGGCAAGGTCTATTTCACCGCCGACGATGCAGAAGCTGCCGCCAAGTCGGGCGAGGCAGTCATCCTCGTGCGTAACGAGACGAGCCCCGAAGACGTGCACGGCATGATGGTCGCCAAAGGCATCCTCACTTCACGTGGCGGTCTCGTCAGTCACGCGGCGGTCGTTGCGCGCGGTTGGGGAACCCCAGCCGTCGTCGGTGCTGAAGCCGTGAAAATCGACGGCAAGCAATTCAGCGTCGGTGACACGGTCGTGCGCCAGGGCGACACCATCTCCATCGACGGCGCCACGGGTGAGATCATGCTCGGTGCGCTCACGCTGGCTGGCTCGAAGCCGCCCGCAGAGTTCCACACCATCCTCAAATGGGCCGACGAGATCCGTAAGGGCAAGTTGAGTGTTCGCGCCAACGCCGACACCGGTGACGACTCCAAGGTCGCCCGCGACTTCGGCGCTGAGGGCATCGGTCTCTGCCGCACCGAGCACATGTTCTTGGCACCCGACCGCTTGCCGGTCGTGCGCCGCATGATTCTCGCCAGCACCGCAGCTGAAGAGTCTGCAGCGCTCGAAGAACTGCGTGTCGTGCAAAAAGAAGACTTCGCTGCGATCCTGCGCGCGATGAGCGGCTTGCCCGTCACGGTGCGTCTGCTCGACCCGCCGTTGCACGAATTCCTCCCGCGTGTCGACGAACTCGAAATCAAGGCGGCGACCGGCGGGCTCTCTGCTGAAGAACAACAGCTCCTCAAAGCCGCCCACGCCTGGGCAGAAGTCAACCCGATGCTCGGCACCCGCGGCGTGCGACTCGGCGTCATCAAGCCCGGGCTCTATGCCATGCAAGTGCGAGCACTGATGGAAGCCGCCGATCAAGTGGCAGGCGAGGGTTACGAACCAATCGTCGAAGTGATGATCCCGCTCACCGTCACCGACGACGAGCTCGCACTCGCACGCGGCTGGGTCGAAGGAGTGCTCGCCGACTTCGCGGCGCGTCCACGCACCACGGCATCGGGCAAGAAAGCCAAGCGTCCGCAGGTCACCATCGGCACGATGATCGAGACACCTCGAGCTGCGCTTCGTGCCGACGAACTGGCGGCGCACGCTGACTTCTTCAGCTTCGGCACCAACGACCTCACGCAGATGACGTTCGGCTTCAGTCGCGACGACGTCGAGAGCCGCATGATGCCGGCGTACCTCGAAGCTGGTTTGCTGAAGCGCAATCCGTTCGAGACCATCGACCAGACGGGCGTCGGAGAACTCGTGGAGATCGCCGCCAAGCGCGGCCGCAAAGCCAAGCGCAAGTTGAAGCTCGGCGTCTGCGGAGAGCACGGCGGCGACCCCGAGTCGATCGGTCTGTTCTATCGAGCCGGTCTCGACTACGTGAGTTGCTCGCCGTACCGAATCCCGATTGCTCGTCTCGCGGCAGCGCAGGCGATCATCGGCGGTGCGAAGAGCGAGACGAAGTAGTTTCGTCTAAGTGATCGCTGAGTTGTTTTCGGCGGTCAACTCTGGCGCGATTGCAGCCACGCCTGGTGGCGGCGACTTCGTCGATATCTCGGTTCCGGCGTGGGCGTGGCCGGCACTCATCGGTGTGATCGCCGCGGCGCTGCTCGTTGACTTGCTCGTCTTCCACCGCAAGGCGCACGTCGTCAACCTTCGCGAGGCCGCGATTGAGAGCGCCGTCTGGGTCGGGCTCGGTCTCGCCGTCACTGGCGTGATCTACGCGATGTTCGCCGGGCAAGGCGAGGGGAGCGGCGCATCCGTCGAATACCTAAGTGCCTACCTCATTGAGAAGAGCTTGTCGGTCGACAACGTGTTCGTGTGGGCGATTATCTTCTCCCACTTCAAGGTGCCGCGCGAGTACCAGCACCGAACGCTCTTCTGGGGAATCTTTGGAGCGCTCGTACTGCGTTTCGTGTTCATCTTCGTCGGCACGGCAGTTATCAACCGCTTCACCGTGCTGCTGCTCTTCTTCGGGTTGTTCCTCATCTACACGGGCTGGAAGATTCTGCGCGGCGAAGACGAAGACACTGACCCGAGCGAAACTGCGACGATGCGACTCTTCCGACGCGTCGTTCCGTCGGTCGATCACTACGACGGCCAGAAGATGTTCACCAAAATTGACGGCAAGCGCTTTGCGACACCACTGCTTGCGGTGCTGGTCGTCATCGAGGTGTCCGATGTGATCTTCGCCGTCGATTCGGTGCCAGCGGTGCTCGCTGTGAGCCGCGAGCAGTTCATCGTGTTTGCCTCAAATGCGTGGGCAATTCTCGGCTTGCGAGCGCTCTTTTTCTTGCTCGCCGACATGCGCGAGCGGTTCGTCTACATGCCGCAGACCATTTCTGTGCTGCTTATCTTCGTGGGCGCAAAGATGACGCTGGCGTGGCGCGAGATTCATATTCCGACGCTCGCATCGCTCGGTGTGATCGTCGCTTGCCTGCTCGTCGGTGTTCTCGCGTCAATTCGAGCCAACCGTCGCGTCGGGGGCGATCGGTCGCCGACCTGACGCGGCACCATCCAGCACTCGCGCCGACCTGACGCAGCACTGCCCGAAGTAGCCTCTCGCGCGTGGCCATCGTTGACGACGACATCGAGCGTGTTCGCGCTGCCCAGCCGATCTCGGCGGTCATCGGCAACTACGTCACGCTGAAGCGAGCCGGCCGAAACTTCCAGGGTCTCTGCCCGTTCCACGGTGAAAAGACGCCGTCATTCAACGTGCGCGACGAGACCGGCCGATACAAGTGCTTCGGTTGTGGTGCGTCGGGCGACGTGTTCAAGTTTGTTCAAGAAGTCGAGCGGCTCGACTTCGTCGGAGCCGTCGAGCACCTTGCAGCGAAGGTGGGCGTGACCCTCAACTACACGCAAGGCGGCCCGCCGCGCGACCGCCAACGCAACAAGGAACTGCTCGAAGTCATGGAGCGAGCGGTGGAGTGGTATCACCAGCGGCTCCTCACCGCCCCTGATGCCAAGGCCGCACGCGACTACTTGCGCTCGCGCGGTTTGAGCGGCGACGTTGCGCGACAGTTTCGCATTGGTTGGGCACCCGACGACTGGGACGCCCTCAGCAAGGCTCTCGGTGCGTCTGCCGAAATGATGCGCGACTGCGGTCTTGCTTTCACCAACAGTCGTGGTCGGCAGCAAGATTCGTTTCGCGCGCGAGTGATGTTCCCCATCTTTAAAGAGTCGGGCGAGGCGGTGGCGTTCGGTGGGCGAGTGCTGCCCGGCAGCAGCGACCCGGCGAAGTACAAGAACTCCGCAGAGTCGAAGATCTACGCGAAGTCAAAGACACTGTACGGTCTCAACTGGGCGAAGTCCGACGTGGTCAAGGCGGACGAAATCGTTGTGTGCGAGGGATACACCGACGTCATTGGTTTTCATCGCATCGGTTTCACACGCGCGGTTGCAACGTGTGGCACTGCGCTGACTGAAGACCATGTTCGGCTTATCAAACGATTTGCGAACAAAGTTGTGCTCGCGTTCGACGCCGACGCGGCCGGTCAAGGTGCCGCTGAGCGCTTCTATGAGTGGGAAAAGAAGCTTGCAGTTCAGGTGAAAGTGGCCCGCCTGAGTGGCGGCAAAGATCCGGGTGACCTGGCCGGTAGCGACCCGCAGGGCCTGCTCGACTCGGTGAACAACGCCGAAGAATTTCTCGCTTTCCGCGTGCGGCGCTCGATCGAGAGCCAGAAGATCGATACGCCCGAGTCGAAAGAGCGAGCGCTCGCTCGCGCACTGGCAATCATCAATGAGCATCCGAGTGAGTTCGTGCGGCGCGATTACGCGTCTGCGCTTGCCGAGACCCTGGGCATCGAAGAAAAGGCCGACGTCATTCGCCGCGTCGACAAGGGCCTCGACCGGCGCATGGCCCGCGTCGAGACGTCTGTGCCAATGCAGTCGGGCCCGCGCGAGAACGCCGAGTTCGTCATTTTGGCCCTGATGGTCAACGACTTTGATGCAGTCACGGGCATCGTGTCGGAAGAAGTGTTTGCCGACGAGTCGCATCGCCGCGTGTTCCGCGCGATGATGCAGCACCGCAACGACTTCAAGCGTGCCGAAGCCGAACTCGACCCAGACGCGCAAGAACTCCTCAGTCGAGTGCTCGTCGCGACGGTCGAAGGAGACCCGCGCAAAGAGGGAATCAACTTGTTGCGAGCCGCGGTGCGACGCGAACTCGCGCGCCGAGTGACGAACACCTCACCCGAGGTCATCACTCGCGACCGAAACATTCGCCAGCAGGTGGAGCGTTTGGGCGATCGGGATGTGGCAGAATCTGACGTATCGGATCTACTTGCATGGCTGTACGACGTTTCCTCCGCAGTCGAGGCGTGACCCGCTAGTGGCGAGCCCACGAATCACCGGCGGTGATACACCCGACACGGTGCGCCAGTATCTCAACGAGATCGGCAAGTACCCACTACTTACTGCGGCCGACGAACGCGTGCTCGGCAAGGCCGTGAAAGACGGCCAGCGCGCCGCCGAACGACTCGCCAAC
>RFOJ01000007.1 GCA_009926705.1 Acidimicrobiia bacterium | reverse complement strand
TACGTGGCTCGCGCGATACGACGACCTCACTTTGCGACTGCTGAGTCGACTCGACAGGCCCAATCGACTCAGCCGACGACTCCGCGCGCGGCAACACGATGGTGAACGTCGACCCGCGACCCTCTTCGGAGACGACGGTGACCGTTCCACCGTGGTTCGAGACGACGTGGCGCACGATGGAGAGACCGAGCCCCGAGCCACCCGTCGCACGCGAGCGCGCCCGGTCGACTCGGTAGAACCGCTCGAAAATGCGTTGATGATCCTTGGCGGCGATGCCGATGCCTTGGTCGACCACGATGATGCTCACCAGTTCGGGGGTCGCCTGCACTTCGACCTGCACCTTCTTGCCGTCGCCGCTGTACTTGATGGCGTTCGAGACGAGGTTCTGCAAGGCCGACACGAGCTGCATGCGGTCTCCAACGACGCGCACACCGGCGACGCACTTGGCGTCGATGGCAACCCCTGCCCGTTTGGCCTCGTGTTGCATGCGGGCGACCACCTCGTTGACAACGTCGGTGACCGTCACCGGTTCCCAGTCGTCGGCCCCGCCGAACTCGATGCGCGATAGGTCGAGCAAATCGTCAACGATGCGCGACAGGCGGTACGACTCATCGACAATGCGCGCAGTCAGTCGTTCGATGACCGCCGGGTCGGTCTCCCCGGACATCGTGTCGGCGAGGGCGGCGATTCCCCCAATCGGCGTCTTCAGCTCGTGGCTGAGATTTGCCACGAAGTCGGTGCGCACGGTGTCGATGCGTGACTGCTCCGTCACGTCTTCGACCGTTGCGACGATGCGGCCGTTGGCGAGGCGCTTGGTGCGAATGTCGAACGCACGCGACGGCGAACCTGCAGTCTCAAATCGGCGGTGCTGGGCCTCGTTCGTAACTGCCGTGGCGACCATCGACTCGACCGCTTCGTCAACGAGCACGTCGATGTGCCGAACGCCGCTGATCGACTTCGCAGCCGTGTTCTTGAAGAGCACGGTGCCGTCTGCGCCCGCGATGACGACACCACTCGGCAGCGAGTCGAGTGCAGCAATGACGATCTCGTCGACCGTCGCCGGCGAGACAACCACGTCAGTCGCGCCGCTCTTCGGCTCGTTCGCAGCAGCTCGGAGCTGAATGATGCGTCGACGAGCGACCGATACCCCGAGAGCGGTGCCGATCAGGAACGCGACAATCGCGAGGGTGTACGACAATTCGTGACCGCCGATCACCCTCGCGTAATGGGGAACTCACCTGTGGCGTCACGCTGACGCTGACGGGCGATGGCGCGCAGTTCGGGCTTCCAGCCAGTGAGGGCGAAGCGCACGCGCTCACCGACGTTGACCGCATGGTCTCCGATGCGCTCGTAAAAGCGGGCGACGATCGCAAGTTGCACTGCCAGTTGCAGATCCATCCGCTCGCGGGCGTGCGTCTCAAAGATTGCCTGAATGAACTGGCGGTGCAGCGCGTCGAGGAAGGAGTCCATGTCTTCGATCGCGGCAGCTGTAGCCGAATCGTTCTCGGCGAACGAATTGACCGCGGCTTGGTACAACTGCTCGGCTTGCTCGCTCATCTTGGAGATGAGCCCGCGCAACACCGGGTCGATCTCTTTGCCGTAGATGCGGCGTGCGGCCTTGCAGATATTGACAGCGAGGTCGGCAGAACGTTCGAGGTCGCTCGTGATCTTGATGATGGAAACCAATTGCCGCAGCTCACCTGCGACCGGCGCCTGCAGCGCGAGGATCTCGAACGTGCGGTCTTCGATGTCGTGAGCTCGCGCATCAATCTCGTCGTCGGACTGCACCAAGTAGTCGGCGCCTTCAAGGTCGCCGCTCAAGAGCACGTTGGTGGCCCGCGGAATCGCTTCGATGACCGACGCTCCCAGGCGGACCACGAGGGAACGCAACTCTTCGAGCTCGGAGTGATACGACTTTCGTGTTTCTTCCATGGTCTCTACGGTACGCACGCTAGGGCTCGAACGCGGTTCGGTGCCGACTGAACGATGAACGCCCTGCGACAGGTTGCTGAACAGTGCGTGAACTGCTCAACGAGACTGGGTGGCGACGACCCATTCGTGAAGTTGGCGCTGGGCATCGTCCGGCGTGTTGTGCTCTCCGACCTGCGTCCAAACGTTGTCAGAACCGAGTCGATAGTGCACGTTTGCGTCGTCGAGCAGGAACGACAGAACGGTATCGAGCCACGCCCGGTGCTTGGGGTGCGTGAGCCGCACGAGAGTCTCCACTCGACCTGCCAAGTTGCGAATCATGAGGTCGGCCGACCCGATGAGGTGAAGTGGCTCGTTGCCTTCGTGTCCATGGTCGAACCGATAGATGCGAGAGTGCTCGAGATAACGACCCAGTACCGAGCGCACGCTGATGTTCTCGGACAGCCCGGGAACCCCGGCTCGCAGGCAGCAGATGCCGCGCACGACCAACTCGACCTTGACGCCAGCGGCGCTCGCCGCATACAACGCTTCGATCACTTCAGGGTCTTGGATTGCGTTCAGCTTCAATGTGATTCGGCCTTCGGATTCAAACGTGGCCTCGTGGTGGATGAGCCTGATGAGTTCTTTCTTCAGTTGGTGCGGCGCCACGATTAGCTGCTGGTACTCTGGCTCTCGTCCGTAGCCGGTCAGATAGTTGAAGAGTTGCGTCGCATCACGACCGACGGCTTCTTCGCAAGTGAAGAAACCAATGTCTTCGTAGACGCGTGCGGTGACGGAGTTGTAGTTGCCGGTCGCGACGTGCACGTACCGACGGATACCGCCAGCTTCTTCGCGCACGACGAGGATGCACTTGGCGTGGGTCTTTAGCCCGACCAAGCCGTAGTTCACGTGCACTCCAGCAAGCTCGAGTTCGCGGGCCCAGCTCACGTTGCGCGCTTCGTCGAAGCGGGCCTTGAGTTCGAGCACGACCGCTACCTGCTTCCCCGCCTCCGCCGCACGGATGAGATGCCTCGCAATCTGGCTGTCGCCCGACGTGCGATACATCGTCATCTTGATTGAGAGCACCTTCGGATCGCGCGCCGCCTGCTCGACGAACGTCTCGGTCGAAGATGAGAACGACTCGTACGGGTGGTGCACGAGCAACTGTCGCGACCGGATGACCTCGAACATCGATCGGCCTGCCTCGGCAGCGGCTGCGAGACGGCCGGCGGTCACCGGCGTCCACGGCGTGAATCGAAGGGTTGGTCGGTCGAGGTTCGCCAATTGGCTCAAAGCCGACATCTCGACGAACGAGTCATGACGAATGACGTCGGCCGGCTCGAGTTCGAGTTCAGTGCACATGAGACCGAGTACGTGCTCGGGAATGTTCGACTGCACCTCGAGTCGCACCGCGCGACCGAAACGTCGCCGACGCAATTCCATCTCCACGGCGGCAAGGAGGTCTTCAGCGTCCTCATCATCGAGCGAGAGGTCGGCATTACGGGTCACCCTGAATCGCGAGACGCTCACGATTTCCATGCCCGGAAACAGTCGATCGAGGTGGGCCTCGATGAGGTCTTCAAGGAGGATGAAGTCGGTGGAGTCCGGCACGGGTACGAACCGCGGGAAGTTGCGCGGAACCTTCACTCGGGCGAATCGCTCGTCGCCGGTGTCAGCGTCGCGCACGATGAGTGCCAGATTTAAGGCCAGGTTCGAGATGTACGGAAACGGGTGCGACGGGTCGACCGCTAACGGCGTGAGAATCGGGAAGATGCGGTTCTCGTAGTCGAGCGTCAGCGCATCCTTCGCGCGCTTGCCGAGCTTGTTCCATCGCAGAACGCGGACACCCTCTCGTGCGAGCGCCGGCAACAGTTCGTGGCTAAGCAGTCGTTCTTGCTCATGCACGAAGCGTTGCACGCGCGATGAGATGAGATTGCGTTGCTGCTGCGGCGAGAGCCCGTCGGAACTCTTCTCGGTGATTTCGGCGGCAATCTGGTCGTGCAGTGCGGCGACGCGCACCTGGTAGAACTCGTCGAGGTTCGACGCACTGATCGCGAGAAAACGGAGTCGCTCAAGAAGCGGCACTCGCTCGGTCTGCGCGAGCGACAGGACGCGCTCGTTGAACTCGAGCCAGCTCAGTTCTCGGTTGATGAAGCGAGAGTCGATACTCGGAAGGTAATCATCAACGGACCCTCGCGCTGCCGAAGGCCGCTTGGTTCCGCGAGTGGTCACGGACAATTCACCCGCGGTTCATGAAACAAGGCCGTGGCGGACGCCCGACCTAGTTATTGACTTCGGGCGGGAACCACTCGACGCTGATGTTCTCGTTCTCGGCGTCCTTGTTGATGCGCTCGCGGTTGCGGCGGAACTGGCTGTCTTTCATCGGGATGTAGAGAAGGCGCATGTATGCGCGTCGGGCAAACTCGTCAATCAGATCTGCGTCGCCGTAGTCGCCGATGATTTCCCAGTGCGGATACACGGGGCCCGTGTAGGTGATGCGAATGTGGGCGCGCGGTGGTTCTTTGGTGACGTCAGACATCGGAACTCCTCGGAGGGAGAGAGGCTATCGTCAGAAACAGTGAGTGACCTCGTAGCCGCACTGGACATCGGCACGAACAGCTTCCACCTCGTCGTTGCCAAACCCGTTCCCGGGGGGTTTGAAGTCGTCACCCGAGAAAAAGAAGTGGTTCGCCTCGGCCACGGTGGTGGCGACATGAAACAACTCTCCGACGAGGCGATCGAAAGGGGCGTGAAGTGCCTCGTGCGACTGTCAAAGATCGCAGAGTCACACGAAGCAGAGGTCCGTGCCGTTGCCACGAGCGCCGTGAGGGAGGCCAAGAATCGATCCGACTTCCTCAAACAGGTGCGCAAGTCGACCGGCCTCGAAATCGAGGTGGTGTCCGGGGTCGAAGAGGCCCGCCTCATCCACCTCGGGGTGCTGAATGCCATCGGCATCCACGATCGGTCGATGTTCGTGTGCGACATCGGCGGCGGCTCGACAGAGGTGGTCGTCGGGCTCGACGACGAGGTTCTGTTCGCGCGCAGTTTCAAGCTCGGGGCGGTTCGACTGACCGACAGGTTCTTCTCCGGCAGCGCGCTGCACCCGAGCGCCGTGCCGAGTTGCAGGGCGTTCATCCGCTCGATGCTCTCGGTCGTGGCACCGGAAGTGTCAGAACTGGGCTTTGAAGTCGTGGCTGCGTCATCAGGCACCGCCGAAACAGTCGCTCGGATGATCCTGAGATTGCGCGGCGAGCCAGAACCAAAGAGCATGAACCGATTCGAGTTCAGCGGTGATGAGGTGCGTGACGTGGTCGCAAAACTTCAGTCGGTTGCGACCGTCGAAGAACGTATCGAGCGCTTCGGGTTGGAGTCGAACCGCGGAGACATCATCCTCGCCGGTGCGCTCATTCTCGAAGGGCTCGTCGATGTCTTCGAGCTCAAGTCGATCATGTTCTCCGACTACGCGCTGCGCGAAGGTCTGCTGCTCGACACGCTCCGTCGTGAGGGCCTCATCGAGGTCGACGAAGATCATGATGCCGCACGTCGCAGCGTGCAGCAGCTTGCCGACCGATGCGATGACCGACCCGACCACTCGCAGCACGTGGCCGAACTTGCCGGCCAACTCTTCGACGAACTCGACGAGACGCTCGGGCTGGCGCCCGAGAGCCGAAAGTACCTGGAGTTCGCAGCGCTACTCGCCAACGTCGGCGTCGTAGTGTCTCACGCAAAACACCACCTGCATACGTATTACCTCGTGCGAAACGCCGAACTGATGGGCCTCAGCGATCGCGAAGTTGAGATCGTCGCGCAAGTAGCCCGCTACCACCGAAAGAGCGTTCCGAAGCCCGAGCATCCGGAGTTCGCGAGATTGAGCGCCTCCGACCAGCAGATCGTGCGGACGCTTGCCGGAATCCTCCGAGTAGCAATCGGGCTCGATCGCACCTACGACGGCCGAGTGAAATCAGTCAGCGTCAAGATCTCCGACGCAGAAGTATTGATCGCCGCCAAGTCGCGGGGCAAGAAGGCCGATATCGGCCTCAACGTCTACGCGGCCAATGAACGAAAAGGACTGCTGGCCGACGTGAGCAAGCGGAAGGTGAAGTTCAGCGAGGCGTAGTCCTCAGACTGACCGACGAGCACGCCACCGATGCGGTGCCGCTGCCCTCAGGCTTGCGGGGTGGCGTTGCCTTCGGGTTTGGAGTCTTTGTTCGCTTCGGCGTTACCTTCGGCGAGACCCTTCTTCAATTCGGCTTGGGCTCTTCCGAGATTGCGAGCAATCTTCGGCAGGCGAGCGCCTCCGAAGAGCACTACGACAAGAGCGATGATGATCCAAATTTCTGGGCCGCCGGGCATGGTCGCACCCTATCAGGCAGGGGTAAATGTCAACGAAAGAACGCGGTGAACATCAGTAAAAGAGCGAGGGCACCAAGGTCAGGCGCTGGCCGAACCGCGGTTTGCCTGCGCACGCTGGCGGCGCAAGCGACGACGCTCACGTTCGGAGAGTCCGCCCCAGATGCCGAACTTCTCGCCATTGGCGAGGGCGTACTCGAGGCACTGCTCCCGCACTTCGCAGCCTTTGCAGACCTCTTTGGCTTCACGGGTCGATGCGCCGCGCTCGGGAAAGAAGAGGTCGGGGTCGACGCCCAGGCAGTTCGCTTGGTCTTGCCAAGCGCGATCGTCGTTTTCCGCGCTCTCGATTCGCTGACTCACGGTCCCCTTCTTCCCTACCACTGGCAAATAACAGCCGTGTCATTCTGGCAGGTTCACCCCCACCTGCGCAAGTCATCGAGCGGCGAGTCGCGCGACGCTCGTGAGCGAGAGGTCGGAACTTCAGCTCGCGCGTCGACCGCTACTGCGTCGCAACGAGCGCTTGTGTTCGAGGAAGTCGACGAGCACGTACTCCCCGAGCGTCTCGGGGGTCGTGAAGAAAGCCCGACCTTTGTTGATCTGCGTGAGTTGCTCAACGAAGCCTCGCAACCCGCCGTCGGCATCGAGCATGAAGGTGTTGATGCGGATGTCATCTCGCGTGCAGCGCAGCACTTCCCTCAGCGTGGCTTCGAGGGTGGCGTACGCCGGGGGGTAGCTGAAGAACACTTCGCCGTCACTCTGGACGTGGGCGGTCGGCTCGCCGTCGGTGATCATGATGATCTGCTTGGTGCCGGTCTGGCGGGCGAGCATGCCCCGCGCCAGCGCGAAACCGTGCTGCATGTTGGTGCCGTAGACGAAATCCCAGGAGACTTCCGGTAGCTGCTCGTGGCGAATCTCCCTGGCCGTCTCGCTGAATCCGACGAGGCCCAGGTAGTCACGGGGAAACTGCGACGAAATGAGCGCGTGGAGCGCCATCGCCACTTTCTTTGCCGGCAAGAAGTTGTCGCGCATCGGCATGGAGAGCGACAAGTCGACCATGAGCACCGTCGACGAGCGGGTGAGTTGCTCGGTCTGGTCAATTTCGAAGTCGTCCGGATGCAGCCGGAGCGGTAGACCGCCGCCCTGCCGACGCAGCGTGTTTCGCAGCGTGCCCTGCAGGTCGAGGTGGAAGGGGTCGCCGTACTCGTATGCCTTCGTTTCGTGAGCACGCTCGTGACCCGCGCCGATTCGTTCGATGCGGTGCTGACCGAGCGCGTCGCGTTCGAGACGGCCAAAGAGGTCCCGAAGGGCTTCCTTACCGATGCTGCGCAACCCACGAGGGGTGAGTTCGAGCCGACCTTCCTTCTGGTCGATGAGTCCTGCTTGGCGGAGGGTTTCAGTCAGTTTTGAGAGCCGATCGAGCGACTCTGCTGAGACATCCCCGAGCATCCTGCGCACGGCGTCGAGGTCGACTTCTTGAAGGGCGGCAGGTGACGCCGCATTGTTGAGGAACTGCTCGAGGTTGTCGAGATCATTGAGCTCCTGGATGCTTTGCAGGGCTTCGCCGAATGGCATCGGTCGGTCGCCGCTGAATTGCTGGCTCCCATCCCAGTCCATGCCGGGGTACGCGCGCTGGAGCCGCTCCGAGAGTCGATCCATCTGCCACTGCAGATCGGTGTCGTCCAACATCTGCGACATGAGGTTGCGCAACTCTTCGCGTTGTTCGGGAGTCATCGAGTTGAGCATCGCCTGGGCTGCAGCCATGCGCTTTGCCAGCAGTTCAAGCAGCTCGTCGAGCGTCGCCGGATTTTCGGGGAAGAAGTCACCGAACTCCTCCATGAACTTCTCGAACTGCGGATCCTCACCCCGCTCGCGGCGGTCGATCATCTCGTTGAGCGCCGACATCATGTCTTTCATTCGCGCGACATCTTCCGGTGACATGTTCTTCGCCGCACTCGACACTTGTTCGAATTGGCGCTGCTGTACTTGCTGGCGCAGGCGCTCTACGAGCTTCTCAAAGCGCTGTTGCGCATCACGCGACTGGAAGTCGTAGTGGGTCAGCGCATCAACTTTGCGCGCGAGATCGTCGGGCAGCATGTCGAGTTGCAGTCTTCGGTCGACGGCGGCATCGCGTGCGACGCTGGCACGACGACTGTCGCCTGAGTCACTCGCGGTTCGTTCTGCTTCGTCGACGGCGAGACGCTCTTCGTCGACGATGTCGCTCAGTTCCTTTGCGACGTCGTCGAACTCACCGCCGAGTTTGCCGCTCTCACGTATCTGTTTTCGTCGCTCACGCAGTCGGTTGAGCGTGTCACGAAGACCCTCGATCTGCCTACCGTTGCGGTCGCGCAGACCTTGCTGCATGATGCGCCGCAGCGCGGCATTCGGGTCGCCGTGATGGATGAGTTCGTCGGTGACTTCTTTGATGACGGAGTCAGCATCGAGCTCGAAGCCATGCTGTGTGCCGTCCCACCTGGAGTACCGGAATCGCGCAGCCATACGCGAACCGTAGCATTGGTGTCACGATGCGTTACCCGCGCACGATTCTGTTCGTCGACTTGTCGGGGTTTACCGCGTTCATCCAGCGCACCGATGACGACCAAGCCAAGGCGATGCTCAAAGACTTCCGCGCGGTCTCGCGTGACCTCGCGTCGGAAACCGGCGTGCGCATCGACAAGTTTCTCGGGGACGGATTCATGGCGATTGCGACCGACCAGAACAGCGGCGTCATCTTCGCGATGGAGCTGCAGCGTCGCTTCGCCGAGCGGCTTGGCGACCTGCGCCTGCGCATCGGAATGGCGAGCGGCGACATCATCCTTTTTGAGGGCGAGGACTACATCGGAGACGCACCGAACCTGGCTTCGCGGCTGTGCGACGAAGCCGCTCGGTACGGGGTACTCATACCCACCGAACAGGCCCGGCACCTGCCTGAAGGCATCACCGCCGAGCCGATCGGCGAGTTCATGCTCCGCGGGTTTGACGACCCGATCCACGTCTCACGACTGGTCGGAATCGCCCCGTCGGGTTACCGCAACGACACGGAAGAGCA
Organism: Acidimicrobiia bacterium; assembly: GCA_009926705.1. GTDB lineage: Bacteria > Actinomycetota > Acidimicrobiia > Acidimicrobiales > Ilumatobacteraceae > F1-60-MAGs027. The sequence continues at coordinate 7,492 of RFOJ01000007.1, read as the reverse complement.
CTGGACTCGCACGCCGTTCGCGGTCTGAAGGCGAGATTGAAGGCTCACCCGAGCGACGGCTGTTAGACGTTCGCCGAACGGGCTCGGTACACCGCCCGAGCACCCGAAGCATCCTTGTTCAACCGCTTGGCGAGGTGAAGGCCTTCGAGCACGAACTCAACGGCGCTTGCGACAGCTGCCGGTGACTCATCGCCATCCACGAGTTTCACGGCAAGACTGCGCAGTTCTGGAACGTCGGCCGCGAATGCGACGAGTTCGGCAGACGACACGTCTTCACCAGTATTCGCCACGGCACCGCCTTCGAACGCTGCGAGCACTTGTTTCGTCTTGTCACCGGACACGCGCCGCTTGAACACCTGCAACACTGCGCCGCGCACGATCTGTTCGAACACCGCTCCCTCGCGACCTTCGTCGACGCTCTCGATCTCAATCTTGCCCGCGGTGGATGCAACGAGTGCGTCGAGGTCTGACACGCGGGGCGCAACAACGTTCTCCCCTGCGGTAAGCCCGCGCCGCATTGCGTTTGCCGCGAGAAGCTCGTGGTTGCTCACGGACAGTCGAACGCTCACGCCGCTGCGTTGGCTGACGTTCGCATTCGCGCGCGCGAGTTGGCTGATCTCGGCAACAATCTCTTCCATGTATGACGGATACCTGACCTGCACATCACCGACGGTGGCATTTCGCGCTTCTTGGCGCACGATCTGCACCTCGGTCGCGACGTCTAGCGGGTAGTGCGTTCGAATCTGGCTGCCGAAACGGTCTTTCAACGGGGTGATGATGCGACCGCGGTTGGTGTAGTCCTCGGGGTTCGCTGACGCGACGAGCAAGACGTCGATCGGAAGACGAATCTTGTAGCCGCGCACCTGCACGTCGCGCTCTTCGAGCACGTTGAGCAAACCCACTTGGATTCGCTCGGAGAGGTCGGGTAACTCGTTGATGGCAAAGATGCCTCGGTTGGTGCGCGGCACGAGGCCGTAGTGCAGCGTGAGCTCGTCGCTCAGGTAGCGACCCTCCGCGACCTTGATCGGGTCAACTTCACCAATGAGGTCAGCGATCGACGTGTCTGGTGTCGCCAGCTTCTCGCCGTATCGGTCATCACGATGCACCCAAGTGATTGGTGTGTCGTCGCCGCGTTCGGCGACCAGGTCACGCGCGTAGCGCGACACGGGATGGTATGGATCGTCGTTGATCTCGCTGCCTGCAACGACTGGCATCCACTCGTCGAGCAGTGCGGTGAGCGAACGAATGATTCGGGTTTTTCCTTGGCCACGTTCACCGAGAAAGACGATGTCGTGACCAGCGAGCAGCGCGTTCTGCACCTGTGGCAACACGGTGTCGTCGTAACCAAGAATGCCCGTGACGAGGGATTGACCGGCGCGAATCGCGCGAACGGTGTTCTCGCGTATCTCGTCTTTGACCGACCGTGACGTCCAACCGGATGCTCTGAGTTGCACGAGGTTCGTAACGGTGGGTTTCATCGACTCACACCGTAGACCCTCGTCGAGAAAACCCACTCAGTCGTGCGTTTCCGCACGATGGGCCGATCGTTCTGCGGGATTCGACTACCTGCCGGAGTTCGTCGTTGCCGTTGGCTTGATCGTGTCGCTGGTCGAGCGCTGGCCAGTCTTCGTCGAGGTGGAATTGCCCTTCTTTGGCTGGGTCGTCGTGGTGCTTGCGCGTGCGTTGGCCGCGGTGCGACGAGCAGGCACGGTCGACCTCGCCGCGGCAGTCGCATCCGGAGCAGACGAGCCGGCGCTCGGCGACGCTTCAACACCTGACGAGCCAGCTCCGTTGCTGGCCGTCGCCGGAGTCGACATGACTTCGCCGGTGCGAGTGACGACGACAATTTGAACGTCTTCAGGTTTGGCACCATTCGCCGGAATAGCAAGTGACTTCGCTTCCTCCGGAGTCACCGACGTCACGAGCTGGCCGTCGCGGTACACGTGCACGAGTGCCCCCTTCGGTGCGCTCACTTCAACTCGCATCGACCGACCAACCGAGCGAACTGCAGCGGCCACCGATCGAACGGTGGCTGGCAGCGACGGTGCCGGGGTACCGACGGCCGGTCGAGCACCGGGTGCCGGAACGGCGACGATCGGGGCTTGAGTGCGAGCGGCCGCCACAACTGTGGTCGGTGCGGGCGTCAGTGAACGAGTCGTGCCAAGCGTGGTTGACGGCGCAACGACCGCTGGTGCGGTCGTGGACACCGTCACGGGAGCAGTGGTCGTCGGTGCGCTGCTGCTACCGCCACTTGAGCCGCCACCGGAACTGCCGCCAGAACTTCCACCGCCGCCTGAGCTGCCGCCACCACCACTCGACCCGCCACCCGAGCCACCGCCAGAGCCTCCTCCACCGCCCGATCCGCCTCCGCTCGAAGGTGGGGCGGTCGTGGACGATGTTGAAGTGGATGATGTCGAAGTGGTCGAGGTTGAGGTGGTCGATGTCGTCGAGATCGGCAACGTCGTCGACGTGGTCGAGGTCGTTGAAGTCGTCGACGTCGTGGATGTCGTCGTCGTGGTCTCCTCATCGTCGGCGTTCGGTACTGGAGTCAGCAACGAAAAAACGAGTCGGTTGAGTGAGCCCGTGCCCGGGTTCGTCACGGTGTTTCGAGTTGCCGACGAGGCGATTGCTGACGCCACTTCGCTCGGAGTCAGCGCCGAGTTCTGCGAAAGTGCCAGCGCCGCGACCCCGGCGACGTGTGGTGCTGCCATCGAGGTGCCGGAGAGCGTTTGCGTCGCACTGTCGGAGGTATGACCCGCCGACACGATGTTCGAGCCTGGTGCAAAAACGTCGAGGCAGGAGCCGAAGTTGGAGAACGACGATCGTTCGTCAGTAGATGTCGTCGAACCCACCGTGATGGCACTCGGTTCACCCGCCGGCGACACGGTGCACGCACTCACATTGGAGTTGCCAGCAGCGACGACGAACGTCACCCCGTCGGCGACGCCGCGCGAAACTGCAAGGTCGAGGGCTGCCGAGCGCGGACCACCGAGACTCATGTTCGCGACCGCCGCGACTCCGTTCTGGTGGTGGCTGATGATCCAGTCGATGCCCGCAATGATGTCGGAGGTGCTGCCAGACCCGGTGCAGCTCATCACGCGCACAGGCACGATGAGCGCGGACGGTGCGACGCCGTAGTTGGTGCCAGCGACCGTGCCGGCGACGTGGGTTCCGTGGCCATGACAGTCGTTGGTGCCCTGTCCGTCAGTAATCGTGGTGAAACCTGCCGCGACTCGACCTGTCAACTCGCTATGCGACGCACGAACCCCGGTGTCGACGATGTACACGGTTACACCCGCACCCGACTGCGTGCGCGAGTAGCGGCTGTCGAGCGGCAGACTTCGCTGATCGACGCGGTCAAGACCCCACGTGAGTGGCACGACACCCCCGCTCGAACTTGACCGTGGCGTCACTGCGTCCGACGGTGTTGATGCGTTTCCAGTGCCGGCGCTGTTGGTGGCGGTCACGGTGAACGTGTACGCGGTTCCGTTGGAGAGAGAAGTAACCACACAGGTGAGGGCCCCGGTCGTCGCGCAGGTGCGACCGCCGGGTGACGCAGTCACGTTGTATGCAGCGATTGCTCCGCCACCGTCGCTTTCTGGCGCGCTCCAGTAGACGGTGGCATTCGAGTCTCCTTCAACAGCGCGAACGCTCCGCGGTGCGCCGGGTTTGATCGTTGGCGGTGCCTCGGTGAATCGCCAGTGCAGAACCGTCGAACCTTTGCGCCCGCCGTAGCCGTCGATTGCCGCGAAGTACGTAGTGCCGACCGCTGGCGAGAACTCGACGCGGCTCCAGTTGCCACCTCCGGCGTCGTCGCTGGTGGTGATCGTCGTCAGAGCATTAACCGCCGAACCGGTGTAGACGCCGAGCAGCGTGTCGAAGTCGCTTCCCATCGTGTCAATGACAACGGTGCCCGCTCGACCGATGGAGAACGAATACCACAGAGACGCAGAAGCGCCGTAGCCGCCATGTAACGGTTCGCCGGTCTCGCGAGTTGCCGAGCGGGTGGAGCTCGTGACTCGCACCGACGTGCCTGTCGGGCACTCACTTCCACAGATGATCGGCGTCGCACCGCTGAACGCATCGTTCACGAGCGGCGCGAGCGGAGTGATTGCTGACGATGTCGCAGAAGGAGCACCTCGGCCCGCCGAGTTCACCGCGCTCACTCGGAAGACGTGCGCGACACCGGCAGTGAGACCACGCAACGATGCGAGCGTCGCCGTGTTCACGCCATCGGAGAACGTCGTCCACGTCGAACCAGAATCGGTCGAGTACTCGACGACGTAGTCCGAAATCGGTGCACCGTTGTCATTCGCAGGTTCTTCCCAGTCGAGTTCGACAATCGCCGGAGTCGCCGTGCCGGTCAGACCGAGCGGCTGTGTCGGAGGTTGCGGTGTCAACGGTGTCATCGGGTCGGTCGGATCAGATGCCTGGCTGACACCGACGGTGTTGTAGGCCTTGACGCGGAAGATGTGTGCGACGCCGTCAGTGAGGTCGGTCACGGTGCGCGCCATGTATTGGCACGTGCAACCCACGACTCCGGTGTTCTGCGACCACGTCGTCCACGACACGCCGTTGTCCGTCGAATAGTCGATGGTGTAGCCGGTCAGTGAGACTCCACCGTCGGAGAGCGGACGCTCCCAACGCAACATCACTCGACGCGGACCCGCTTCAACAGCACGAACGTCTTCTGGTTCGCTCGGTACTCCAGGTGCCCGCGCAGCAGTTGCGACGGAGGGCTCTGAGTTGCCGGCCGAGTTGGTGGCCCGCACACGGAACCGGTACTCACGACCCGACGTGAGGTCGTAGACGGTGGTGAACCAGACTCCGCCGGCACGACCACCCGTCCCCGTTACGACCGAGGTGAACCACGTCGTTCCGCCGTCACCCGATTGCTCGACGACGTAGCCAGTGATGAAGCCACCACCATCGACCGCCGGGATTCTCCACTCGAGCGAGATCGACGTCGCCATCACGGAAGTGATGACGAGGTCGCGAGGTGCGCTCGGTACGTAGACCTGCCAGGGCACCGCTGTTACCGTGCTCGACACTCCACCCTGCCCGATTGCGTTCACCGCACTCACGCGGAAGGAGTGGGTGGTTCCGTTCGTGAGACCTGTCACCGTCGCACTTGTCTCAGTAGACACACCGTCAGCAAAGGTTGACCAAGCTTCGACTCCATCCGCCCTGAATTCGACGACATAGTCGGTGATCGCCGACCCGCCGTTCTGGCTCGGTGTCGTCCAGCGCAACGCCACGTGCGCCGCGCCAGCAGTGGCGGCGAGACCTGTCGGCACGCTCGGCACGCCGACTGCCGCACGGGCAATGTCGCTCGCCGGGCTGGTGCCGGCAGAGCTCACCGCACTCACGCGGAATGAATACGTGACGCCATTGGTGAGACCCGAGACGGTAGCGGTGATCGAAGTCGAAACTCCGTCAGCGAACGTTGACCACGTCGTGCCGCCATTGGCAGAAAACTCGATGACATAGTCGGTGATTGCGCTGCTGCCGTTCTGCGTCGGTGCAGTCCAGCTCAGCGCTGCCTGCGCAACCCCGGGCACGACGATGAGATTCTGTGGCGCACTCGGTGCTTCAGGTGACGGTGCCATCCAACGCGAACGAGTAAAGAGGAGAAGGTTGGGCGATCCTGGTCGCGGGTCGGTCACCACATCGGGTGTCGCATAGGCGGCAAGGTCGGACATGACTTGCGCCGGAGTGAGATTCGGGTTCTCCTCGAGCAGCAAGGCGGCAGCACCAGCCACGTGCGGCGCAGCCATCGACGTTCCCGACAGTCCGCGAACGTCGGTCGAAGACCGATGGTACGCAGAGGTAATGATCTGACCCGGAGCAAAGATGTCGAGTAACGATCCGAAGTTGGAGAAACTCGACCGCGAATCGAGGGATGACACCGCGCCGACAGTGATTGCGAGCGGCTCCGATGCCGGAGAAAACGTGCTTGCGTCGCGGTTGTTGTTGCCTGCCGCGACCACCACGGTGATGCCGTCGCGTACCGCATTGGCAACTGCCAAGTTCATGGAAGAGTTTCGTGAACCGCCGAGGCTCAAGTTGGCGACGGCCGGCACCCCCGCAGCGTGGTGTTCAATCATCCAGTTCACGCCGCTGATGACGTTGAACATGCTTCCGCTTCCGTTGCACGACAACACACGAATCGGGATGATGGAGACAGCTTTCGCCACGCCGTAGGTCTGACCACCGACGGTTCCTGCTACGTGCGTCCCGTGACCATTGCAGTCTTCGGTTCCTCGACCGTCACTCACTTGAGGCGACTACTCGCCCGCCGAAGTCGCGGTGATCGCTACGCACACCGGTGTCGATGATGTAGGCATTCACTCCCGAGCCGGTGAAGTTGTACGAATAATTTCGGTCGAGCGTGCGAGAGCGCTGGTCGATGCGGTCGAGGCCCCAGGACGGCGGGTTTGCTTGGTCTGCTTCGATTCCGACCACGGTGTTCTCCTCGATGAGGAGCACGTTGGGGTCACTGGCAAGCGCAGAGAGTTGGGCCTTGTCGAGTCGGGCAGCGAATCCATTCATCGCCGAACTGACAGTTCCGAGAATGCTGGCGCCACCGTCAGACTGCGCCGACGCGAAGGCGACCGCACTCACTCCGTTGCGCAAGGTGACGATGTACTCACCGGGAATCGGATCGCCAATTGCGAAATCGTCTGCACTCTTCGGCACGGTCGTCGTGGTGGAAGAGGTCGTCGTTGATGTCGTTGTGGTGGTGGTGGAAGAGGTAGTCGTTGACGTCGTTGTCGACGTCGTGCTCGATGAAGATGTCGAGGTCGCTGGCGTCGTCGTCGACGTCGGGATGACGGTTGTGGAAACTGAGGTCGTCGAGGTGCTCGTCGTACTTGACGAGCTCGAAGTGGTCAACGTAGTGGTCGTACTCTCCGCGATAGTCGTCGTCGAGGCAATGGTCGTCGATGTGACCTGCGTCGTAGTGGGAGCGACGGTACTCGTCGTGGTCGAAGCGACAGTCGTGGTTGTGCTCTCGTCGGTTGCCCCGACACTGAAGGTCGCGTCGGGTTCGACGATCAACACTTGTGGATCGCGCTTCAATCGTCGCACATCGGCGGCATCAAGTTCGGCGACGAATCCTTTCACCCTGCTCGAGAAGACGTTGTTCACATCGTTGCCGAGCGACTCTTCTTTGTTAACTTTGGCTGCGACGCTCGCCGCCTCAGAAAGTATGACGACGTATTCCCGGGTGCCGCTCGTGTTGCTCGGCACGCCTGCACCTGGTGCGAATGCGGTACCGCCTAGTTGGGCCTCCACTGGTACCACCGGAAGCAACGCCGCAAGGAGCGGGACCAAGACGAGAAGGGGCAACCGCCCAAAGTTTCGCACGACGCTCTAACGGCAGGGTACCCCCTGATTGTGACAAGTTTTTGGAGGACGCCTACTCTGGGTCGGTGAACCCGGGCACCCCTTGCGCCGTCGTCACTGGCGCCAATTCAGGCATCGGACGGGC
>RFOJ01000060.1 GCA_009926705.1 Acidimicrobiia bacterium | reverse complement strand
GTGCGCCAACTGTGCGACCACAACTTGGTGCATCACAGCCTTGTTCGGCGTCATGCCGAAGTAGTCGTCCGGAAGCTCGATACTTGCGGCGCTCTTGCCTGATTGATTCTTCATCGTGAGCTTGGCCATGGTCACTTGCCGCCCTTCACTGCGTTGCGCACGATCACGACTCCGCCATTCGGGCCGGGCACTGCGCCCTTCACGAGCAGCAGGTTGCGCTCGGCATCCGACTGGACGACTTCGAGATTGAGGATGGTGACTTGCTGGTGGCCGAGATGGCCGGCCATTCGCATGCCGCGGAACACGCGACCAGGGAATGAACGCTGACCGATCGAGCCAGGTGCGCGGTGGTGCTTGTGGTTGCCGTGCGCGGCTCCCTGACCTTGGAAGTTGTGGCGCTTCATCGCGCCTGCAAAACCCTTGCCGCGGCTGACAGCAGTGACGTCGACGATCTCGCCTGCAGCGAGCTTGTCGACTCCGATTTCTTGACCGACTTCAAAACCGTCAACGGAGTCGAGTCGCAGCTCGACGAGACGACGACCAGGTGTCACGCCGTGCTTGGCGAAGTGACCGGCAGCAGCCTTCGTGAGTTTCTTTTCGTCGCGCTGGCCGTAGGTGACCTGCAGCGCGTTGTATCCGTCGGTTTCGTTGGTCTTCACTTGCACGATGCGCGCTGGTTCAACGCGCAGGACGGTGACGGGGACGACGCGACGGTCTTCCGTCCACACTTGCGTCATGCCGACTTTTTCGCCGACGATCGCTTTCTGTGCCATGGTGAACCTTCTCTGTTTCGAACGTGTTTTTCTGTCGAGCTCGTTTCGTTTTCACGAAAAAGCCCCGCGCGGCCAAGCCGGCGGAGCCTCGAGATCGTTTTCGCTGTGAGGTACCTGACGAGTCAGGCGCACACAGACATCAATTGGGTGCGGAGCGAACCCCACGATTTCAACTGACGGTCGCAGATGGTGCGGCGTGAGCCGTTCCAAACGCGGAGGGTCACGCTATCGGGGCTTTCCCCCACCCCCACCTGGGCTCGGAGGTGTCCAGAGCCGCTACCTCGCGGTGTTTTCAGCCGTTTTTGAATGTCTCGCCCTACGGCCGGTCTGGGGCGCCGCTCTCGCGGGCCCGGTTTCGCTCCGCCAGCAGGTCAAGCCGGTTGGTTACTCCTTGGGTCGAGCCACCAACGTTGCCGTCACGGTGAGTCGCTCGCCGTCTCGCACGAGGTCGATCGAGATGGTATCCCCGGGATTCTGGTCGCGAATCGCCGCCACCAGACCTGCTTGTCCGTTGACCGGCTCGCCGTCGACCGCGAGCACGATGTCACCGACCTGGATGCCTGCGGTGTCGGCCGGCGAGTCGGGCTGCACCGTGCCGATGATCGAGCCCACTCCACCGTCGGTGCGGGCCTCGAGGCTGACGCCGAGAAACCCTTCTTCTCGAGTGGTGCCCGCAGCTTGGTCGCGAAGTTGTTGCAGCACCGCGAGAACTTCGTCGACCGAGATTGCAAAACCAATGTTGTTCGCCGCTGAATTCATATCGCCGCGGGCGACTGCGGTGTTGATTCCGATTACTTCGCCGCGCATGTTGGCGAGTGGTCCGCCCGAATTGCCCGAGGAGATCGCTGCATCGGTCTGAATCAAGCTGTTGAGCGCTCCAGAATCGGTGAAGATCGTGCGCTTCAATGCCGACACGATTCCCGTCGTCACACTCGGGCCGCCGTCGAGTGCGAGCGCATAACCAATGGCTACCGCTTGGTCGCCCACGCGCACGCTGCCAGGTTTGGCGAACGTCGCTACAACGAGGTTCGTCGCGTTCACTTTGAGCAACGCGAGATCGTTGCCTGCGTCCACGGCCAGCACTCGTGCGACCACTGGTTCGGTGTCTCCGGCGAATCGAACGCGCACCTCGGTCGCACCATCCACCACGTGCGCATTTGTCAGAATCTCGCCGTCGCTGGTAACGACGACACCCGTACCCGTGGCTTCTCCTTCGCTGAGGCCGTTTTGCACGTCAGAAGAAATCGTCACCACACTGTTCGCGAGACGCTGCGCTACGCGTGCCACGGCGGAGGCGTCGTCGTCCTGTGCGTCGGACACGACGGGTGCTGCAGTGACTTGTGTGTAGGCCTCGTCTCCCGAGTCGCTCGATACCTGATCGAGCTGTGTTGCGATCACTCCGCCAGCGAACCCCGCGATGACCGACAACAGCACTGCGAGCAGCGCGACACGACCGAGCCGAGGACGCTCTCCCGTACGACTCGCAGGAACAGCTGCGTATTCAGAGGGAGGCGGGGGCGGGAGCTGGAAACTCATGGTGCGTTTCTATCGCTCGCCGTTGCGTACAGGGCGACAGGGCCCGTACTTCTTGCGTGATTCTTGACGATTGTGACGGGCGCTACAACCCGTGCGGCACGCCGAGTCAGTTCATCTTGATTTCGATGTCGACGCCTGCGGCGATTTCAAGGCGCTGGAGCGTCTCGACCGTCTTTGCGTTGGCATCGACGATGTCGATGAGGCGCTTATGGATGCGCATCTCGAAGTGCTCTCGCGAGTCTTTGTCGACGTGCGGCCCGCGAATCACCGTGTAACGGTGCTTGTCGGTGGGCAGCGGAATCGGACCGCGGACCGTCGCCGCAGTGCGGACGACGGTCTCGACGATCTTCTTCGACTCAGTGTCGAGCACCGAGTGATCAAAGGCCTTCAAGCGGATGCGAATGCCCTGCTTTTGCGCCATGATCGTGCCTCGATGCCCTCTGTGCTCGCCGTTACTTCAGAATCTTCGTGACGCGTCCCGCGCCGACGGTACGGCCACCTTCACGGATGGCGAAGCGCAGACCCTCGTCCATCGCGATCGGCTTGCCGAGCTCCACCGTCATCACGACGTTGTCACCAGGCATCACCATCTCGGTGCCGGCTGGCAACTGGATGGTGCCCGTCACGTCGGTTGTGCGGAAGAAGAACTGCGGGCGGTAGTTGTTGAAGAACGGCTTGTGACGGCCACCCTCTTCCTTCTTCAACACGTACACCTGTCCTTCGAACTGAGTGTGCGGGGTGATCGAGCCCGGCTTGCAGAGCACCTGACCGCGCTCGACGTCTTCTTTCTTGGTACCGCGCAAGAGGGCGCCGATGTTGTCGCCGGCCTGGCCTTCGTCGAGTAGCTTGCGGAACATTTCGACGCCTGTGCAGACGGTCTTCTGCGTGTCGCGCAGACCGACGATTTCGATTTCGTCGCCGGTGTTGACTTTGCCCTGCTCCACTTTGCCGGTGACGACGGTGCCACGACCAGTGATCGTGAACACGTCTTCGATCGGCATGAGGAACGGCTTGTCGAGTTCGCGCTTGGGCTCGGGGATGTAGTCGTCGCAGGCCTTCATGAGTTCCATGATCTTTTCCTGCCACTGTGCATCACCTTCGAGCGCCTTCAGCGCCGACACGCGCACGACCGGCACGTCGGCACCGGGGAACTCGTACGAGGTGAGGAGGTCGCGAACTTCGCCTTCGACGAGCTCGAGCATGTCCGGGTCGTCGACGACGTCGGACTTGTTCAAGGCGACGACGATGTACGGCACGCCGACCTGACGGGCGAGCAGCACGTGCTCGCGAGTCTGGGGCATCGGACCGTCGGTGGCGGCGACCACGAGGATCGCGCCGTCGACCTGAGCGGCACCGGTGATCATGTTCTTGATGTAGTCGGCGTGGCCCGGCATGTCGACGTGCGCATAGTGGCGCTTCTCGGTCTCGTATTCGATGTGCGCGATCGAGATGGTGATACCGCGCGCCTTCTCTTCAGGCGCCTTGTCGATCTGGTCGAACGGCGTGTACTCGGCCAAACCCTTGTCGGCGAGCGTCTTGGAAATGGCCGCGGTCAAGGTCGTCTTGCCGTGGTCGATGTGTCCCATCGTTCCGATGTTGACGTGGGGCTTTGTGCGCTCGAATTTACCCTTCGACATTGCTGTTTTCTCCTGTGTGTCTTTCTCTTGTTGTGAGACCTGGTTGTGCTATTCCCCGCGCACCCGCTTGACGATCTCTTGCGAGATTGCCTCAGGTACCTGCTGGTACGAGTGAAATTGCATCGTGTACGTCGCGCGCCCTTGGGTGCGAGAACGCAAATCTGTACTGTATCCGAACATTTCCGAAAGCGGAACCTGCGCTTTCACGTTCTGGAAATTGCCGTTTGCTTCCATGCCTTCGATGCGGCCGCGGCGGCTGGACAAGTCGCCGATGACGTCGCCCATGTAGTTCTCGGGCGTGACGACTTCCACCGCCATGATCGGCTCGAGGAGCACCGGTCGGGCCATCGCTGCAGCCTTCTTGAAGGCCATCTGACCAGCGATTTTGAACGCCATTTCGTTGGAGTCGACGTCGTGATACTGGCCGTCGACGAGGCTCACTTTCACGTCGACCGTCGGATACCCAGCGAGCACGCCGTTGTCGAGCGCAGCCTGGATGCCCTGGTTGGTCGGCTGGATGAACTCGCGCGGGATGCGACCGCCGGTGATGTCGTCGACGAACTCGTAGCCCTTGCCGGGGTTCGGCTCGACGGTGATCTTCACGACGGCGAACTGACCCGAACCGCCCGACTGCTTGATGTGTCGGTACTCGACGGTGTCGACCGTCTTCGTGACGGTCTCGCGGTACGCGACCTGCGGCTTGCCGACGGTGGCGTCGACGTTGAACTCGCGCTGCATGCGGTCGACGAGGATCTCGAGGTGCAACTCACCCATGCCTGAGATGACGGTCTGGCCAGTCTCGTGGTCGGTGCGCACGCGGAACGTCGGGTCTTCGTCGGACAGCGACTTGAGTGCCTTGCCGAGCTTGTCCTGGTCGTTCTTCGTCTTCGGTTCGATCGCAACGTGGATGACGGGATCCGGGAACTCCATGCGCTCCAAAATCACCGGGTTGTCGCGATCACAGAGCGTGTCACCGGTGGTGACGTCCTTGAATCCGAGACCAGCAACGATGTCGCCGGCGCGCGCGATGTCGATGTCTTCGCGCTGGTTTGCGTGCATCAAGAGCAGGCGGCCGACGCGCTCGCGCTTTTCTTTCACCGAGTTGTACAACTCTTCGCCCTTGGCGATCTGACCGGAGTACACGCGGAAGTAGGTGAGCTTGCCGAACGGGTCGGCGACGATCTTGAACGCCAACGCGGCGAACGGTGCTTTCTCATTGGCTTCGCGAGTGAGCTTCTCGTCACCTTTCAAGTTGGTGCCTTCGGCAGCCGGAATGTCGAGCGGCGACGGCAAGTAGTCGACGACACAGTCGAGCATTTGCTGCACACCTTTGTTCTTGAACGCCGAACCGCACAAGACCGGAACGAAACTGAACGACAGCGTGCCGAGACGAATTGCTCGCTTCAGGTCTGCTTCCGAGAGATCGCCGTCGTTGAGGTACTTCTCCATGATTTCTTCGTTCTCGCCGGCAGCGAGTTCGAGCAGTTCGGAGCGGTACTTCTTCGCTTTGTCGAGGTACTCGGCAGGGATGTCCGCCTCGTAATATTTCGAGTCTTTGTCGTCGCCATCCCACTCGATGGCCTTCATCTTGACGATGTCGATGATGCCGCGATACTCCTGCTCGCCGCCCAACGGCATCTGGATGACCGCCGGGACGCTCTGCAGACGCTCTTTGATCATGTCGACGGTGCGGTAGAAGTTGGCTCCGGTGCGGTCCATCTTGTTGATGAAGCACAAGCGCGGCACTCGGTACTTGTTGGCTTGGCGCCACACGGTCTCGGTCTGCGGCTCCACGCCAGCCACCGAGTCGAACACTGCGACCGCGCCGTCAAGAACGCGCAACGAGCGCTCTACCTCGATGGTGAAGTCGACGTGGCCAGGGGTGTCGATGATGTTGATGCGGTGGTCGCGCCAGAACGCGGTGGTCGCAGCAGCCGTGATGGTGATGCCGCGCTCCTGCTCTTGCACCATGTGGTCCATGATCGCTGCGCCTTCGTGCACTTCGCCGATCTTGTACGACTTGCCGGTGTAGTAGAGCACTCGCTCGGTGGTCGTCGTCTTGCCGGCGTCGATGTGCGCCATGATGCCGATGTTGCGGTATCGCTCGAGTGGGAACTCTCTCTCAGACATGGGGGAATACTCCGTCGTTTCGCCTAATTGGGGGTGATCGTTACCAGCGGTAGTGAGCGAAGGCCTTGTTGGCTTCCGCCATCTTCTGCATGTCTTCGCGCTTCTTCATCGACGCGCCGACGCCGTTGGAGGCG
>RFOJ01000059.1 GCA_009926705.1 Acidimicrobiia bacterium | reverse complement strand
TCGGCGGTGGCCGCGACCGACGACGGGTTCGCCGCGCTCATGAAACCTTCTCGCAGGAACGACCGTTCACGACGCGCGCTCCAGTTCAGCAGCGACGCGGAACATCGTTGGCTCGCCCAGTGCCGGAGCGAGCACTTGCACGCCGACGGGCAAGCCCGCCTCGCCCGTACCGAACGGCACGCTCATCGCCGCGTGACCTGCCAAGTTGGTGGGAATCGTGAACACGTCGCACAGGTACATCGCGAGCGGGTTGCTCGTCTTGTCGCCGAACTTGAAGGCGACGGTCGGCGACGTCGGCGTGAGGATCGCGTCACACTGTTCGTACGCCTTCGCGAAGTCGTCAGCGATGAGACGACGAACCTTGAGTGCCTTGCCGTAGTACGCGTCGTAATAACCGGCCGACAACGCGTAGGTGCCCAACATGATGCGGCGCTTTACTTCGTCGCCGAAACCTGCTGCTCGAGTGGCGCCGTACATGGCGTTGAGATCTTTCGCGTCGACACGCAAGCCGTAGCGAACTCCATCGAAGCGCGCAAGGTTGCTGCTCGCTTCTGCGGGTGCGACCAGGTAATACGCGGTGAGGCCGAACGACATCGACGGCAGCTTCACGTCGACCACCGTCGCACCGGCGGCACGCAGCGCATCGAACGCCGCATCAAGTCGCGCGAGCACGTCGGGCGACGAGCCTTCGGGCATGTCGGCGACGCGACCGATGCGCAGGCCTTTCACCCCTTGCGACAGCACGCTCATCAGCTGCGGTGCGGGCTGCGGCAGTGAGGTCGAGTCGAGCGGGTCATGACCGGCGATCACTTCCATGAGTAACGCCGCGTCGGCGACGGTGGTCGTGAACGGCCCGATCTGGTCGAGGCTGCTGCCGAACGCGACGAGGCCTTGGCGCGACACCATGCCGTAGGTCGGCTTTACGCCGACGAGACCACAAAGTGCTGCAGGTTGGCGGATACTGCCGCCGGTGTCGCTACCGAACGACGCGGAAGCAAAACCTGCTGCAACTGCTGCGGCGCTGCCGCCGCTCGAGCCGCCCGGTACTCGAGATGTGTCGAGCGGGTTGCGGGTCGGGCCGAACGCAGAGTTCTCGGTGCTCGAACCCATGGCGAACTCGTCAAGATTTGTCTTGCCGACGAATACCGCACCTTCGTCGGCGAGTCGTCGAACGACCGTCGCGTCGTAGGGCGGCTTCCAACCAGCGAGGATCTTCGACGAACACGTGGTTTCGACGCCGCGTGTGCACATGTTGTCTTTCAATGCGATGGTGACGCCAGCCAACCGACCGACCTTCTTGCCTGCTTTCACGTCGGCATCAATCTGCGCAGCTCGCTCGCGCGCACGATCGGCGGTGACGAGGTTGAATGCGTGGATTTCTTTCTCGCGCGCATCGATGGCCGAGAGATTCTCTTCGAGCACCTTCGCGGCAGACAACGACCCCGAAGAGACCTGAGCTGCGATGTCTACGACGGTGCGATGAGTCATCGGCTCACTCCTCGAAACCGATGATGGGCGGCACGCGGAAACGCCCGTCTTGCGCCGCAGGTGCGCTGCCGAGCACCTCGTCGCGGTCAAGCGAGGGCTGCTCTACGTCTTCGCGCAGCACGTTGGTGAGCGGAATCGGCTGGTTCAACGGTTCGACGTTCGACAAGTCGAGCGCGTCGACGTCGCGGAAGTGGTCGAGCATGCCGGCCAACTGGGCAGTCATCCGGTCGACTTCTGCCTCGGTGAGATCGAGTCTGGCTAGTCGCGCGACTTTGGCGACAGTTTCGCGAGAAATCGGCTCAGGCACGAGTTCAAATGCTACGAGCGAATATGCGGGCGTGAGCCTGCCGCGGGCGGTTGTCTGCCTGCTACGAGCGGATGTGCACGAGCATGCCCGACTCGGGCCACATGCTCGGTGGCTGCAATCCGACCACCGCGAGTTCTCGCCCCGTGCAGGTGACCGGCGACGACATCCACTCAGGTCGCGTGTGGCCGATGCCGCCGGACGTGCCGAGCGGTAGCGGCGTCACCGTGTAAGTGCGGTCAGGGAGAAGCCCGGGGATTCGCCAGCGCGGCACCACCAACCACGGCGAGGTTTGCAGTTGCACGTAGGCAAGGATCGCTTCGGTGCGATCGGTGGCATACACGCCGTGCGCAAGCGCTGAGTCGTCGTCGAGATCGAAGCGAACCGTGTCACCAGAGTGCAGGAGACTCCGGTGCTGCTTGTGCAGGGCGATCGCATCGCGCAACACTCCGCGATCGTGGTCGTCGAGTTTCTGCGGGTCGCACTCCACCCCCATCCATCCGAAGAACGCAGTGAGTGCTCGTAGTTCGATGCTCTGCGAGCGGCCGGTCGTGTGCGACTTCTTGGCTCCGACGTGCATGCCGAGCATCTCGTTGGGCACCCACATCCCGGTTCCGCGCTGGATGTGCTGGCGCTCGAGCGGGTCGTTGCAGTCGCTCGTCCACACGCGCACCGCACGCGACAGCACTGCATGGTCGATGCGACCGCCGCCCGAGGCGCACGACTCGAACTCCACACGTGGATGCGCCGAACGAAGTGAGTCGAGCAGTCGATAGAACGCGAGCGTCTGGCGACGCGCGCCCGCTGCCCCGTCGGCAGACGTCGCGTGGATGAGCGGCCGGTTCATGTCCCACTTCACGAACGCAATGTCATGATCGCGCAACAACGCATCGAGCTGGGCAAACACGTGCGCGAAGGCTGCATCGTTCGTGAGGTCGAGCAGCAACTGATGTCGCGCCATCACCGGCTCGTAACCCGATGCGTGCAGTACCCAATCAGGGTGGGCACGCACGACGTCACTGTCGCGATTCACCATCTCGGGCTCGACCCAGATGCCGAAATCCATGCCGCGCGACCGCACGTGCGCGATGAGCGGGGCAAGACCTTGCGGATACACGTCCGACGAGACGACCCAGTCGCCGAGACCGGCACGGTCGGTTCTGCGGGCCCCGAACCACCCGTCGTCGAGCACGAAGCGCTCGATGCCCAGCTCAGCAGCGGCGTCTGCGAGCGCGCACAGTTTGTCGGTGTCGTGGTCGAAGTACGTCGCTTCCCACGTATTGAGCAGCACCTTGCGAGTCGCAGGAGCAGCGACACGGGCGTTCGGTGGCGACGCACCAATCGAAGCAGACATGCCGGTGCGTGCGTGGCGGTGCATCACCCACGACGCCGAAGTAAAACCGTCGGCCCCGTACGCACCGACGATGACGGGCGTGGAATATGAGGCACCAGGGTCGAGGCACACTTCGCCAGGCATCAGTAACTCACCCAGTTGTGCGTAACGGCGACCGTCGGGCATCACTTCGGCGAGCATCGCATGGTTGCCGCTCCACGCGAGGTGCATACCCCACACTTCGCCCGACCACTCCCGTGCATTTGTCGTGCTCCACCACAGCGTGGGCGGGTACTCGTGCGACGTGCGGCCGGTGCGGTTCTCGACGATCCATGCACCGTGGTCGATGGTCTGGCGGTGCGTCGCTGACTCGCGCGACCAGCGTCCGGAATACGTGGTGAGGTCTCGCGCGGTCGACGGCACGGGTAGCGACACGGTAAGAGCGTCGAGAAGGAAGCGCGAGTCACCCACGTTCGTGAGCGTTGCCGACACACACAGCGCACCGCTCTCGTCGAGCACCATCTGCGTGTCGAGACGGAGTCGTGCAACGTCGTCGTGCGATCTGGTGGTTACCGAGCGCGAGGTGGTTTCCACCTCGCACGTGGTGAATCGCGGCGACCAATCGCGACCACCTGGGCGATGACCTTGCACGCCGGGTCGCGCCTGCGAGCCCAGCGAGTGCTGCGGCACGATGTGCAGCGCCGGTACGACGTCGAGTGAACCGTGGGTCGTCGGACGCGAGGTCATCGCGGCGAGACGTTGCGCCTCTGGGGCATCGAGTCGCGCACCCCAATGCGCGATTGAGGGCACGCCGCCCGACACGTCGATCACGACGGAGACTCTGTCGTGCACCAGGTGCACCATGCGACTCACCCCTTCGTCGAACCGAGCGTCAACCCCGAGACGAATTGACGACGCAGCACGAAGAACACGATGAGCGTCGGCAAGGCCGCGATCATTGCGCCCGCGGCGAGCAGGTTGTAGTCGGTCACGAACTCTCCAGTCAATCGCCCGAGGACGACAGTGATTAGAGTCTGGCGCCGTGTCCGACGTTCGAGTCGACCCGTGGCTCGGCACCTTGGTGCATGTGGTCGCGTCACGGCAGAACCGACCGAATCTTCCGTCGACTGGTTGCCCATTTTGTGTTGGCGGTCTTGAGGCACCC
Source organism: Acidimicrobiia bacterium (assembly GCA_009926705.1). Classification (GTDB taxonomy): domain Bacteria; phylum Actinomycetota; class Acidimicrobiia; order Acidimicrobiales; family Ilumatobacteraceae; genus F1-60-MAGs027. The sequence continues at coordinate 1,964 of RFOJ01000059.1, read as the reverse complement.
GAGCCGTACACGGTGAAGGCCATCCCGAACCGCTGGCCACCGATGCCCGACGACCGCTGCGAAGTCGTCTTGTACACGAGTGATCACCAAGCTCGGCTGAGCAATCTTCCTCCCGAGCAGTTGGCGTCGCTTATCAATCTCTGGGCCGACCGCACTGCCGCGCTCGGAGCGCGTGACGACGTGGACTTCGTGCTCGTCTTCGAGAACTCGGGTCGAGCAGTCGGAGCGACGATTGACCACCCGCACGGCCAGATTTACGCCTTCGACCACGTGCCCGATCGTTCGCGCAAGCGCATCGCCGCCGGTTGGAAACCTGATGAATCACCCGAGCGCTTGTTCGCAGAACGCGAAGGTTGGATTGCGAGCGTGCCGCTCGTCTCGGCGTATCCCGTCGCCGTCGAGATTGCGCCCCGCGAACGCATCCCCGATCTTCCAAGCATGAACACTGCCCAGCGCTCGGCGTTCGGCGCCATCTTGCAAGATGTCTTGCGGCGCGTGGAGAAGCTCTACGGCGAACCAGCGCCGACGATGATGTGGTTCAATCAGCGACCGACCGTCAGTGCCGCAAAGTCGAGCAACGTGGCGGGTTACGACGCCGCGTGGTTCAACGTGGAGATCGTTTCACCCTGGCGTTCTGCGCAAGTGATGCGCTACATCGCGGCGGCTGAGGTGGCGACCGGCGAGTACTTCATCCCGGTTGTACCGGAAGACCTTGCCGCACGTTTGCGCGCCCTCTAGAAGTCGGTCTTGTCACGCCGCGGCGGCGTCAGTCTTGTGACATCCTGGCGGCGTCAGTATTGTCGTGCGGACGTATCGTCGGTCTTGTCACGCGGTCGAAGCGCAATCAACATTGCAACGGCTGCCGAGAACACCACGAGCGACACCCACTGGTTGAGCCGTAATCCGCTCGCCGATCTTGCCGGATCGATCCGCAGTCCTTCGACGAAGAATCGAAGCACCGAGTAACCAGCTGCATAGACCAGAAAGAGTCGCCCCTCGCGCAGGCCCGCCCGGCGGTCGATCTGCAACAAGATCACCATCAACACGAGCAAACCGAGCGACTCGTACAAGAACGTCGGGTGAAAGAGCGTGCCGACCTCGTAACCGTCAGGAATCTTTCGCGCGTCAATCTCGAGACCCCACGGCAACGTCGTCGGACGACCGAAGAGTTCTTGGTTGAACCAGTTGCCCCAACGACCGATGGCCTGAGCCAACGGCAGAGCCGGCGCAACTGCCGTCAACGTTCGACCAACCGACAATCCCTTGTTCTTGGCGACCCACAAACCCACTGCGGTGCCAAGCACCAGACCGCCGTAGATACCGAGACCGCCCTTCCAGATCTTGAACACGTCGATAAGGCGCCCGTCAAAGCGTTCCCAGTCCGTGATCACGTGATAGATACGCGCTCCCACCACACCAGCTGGTACTGCCCACGTCGCGATCGAACTCGCGTCGTCGCGGGTTCCCCACTTGCGGGCTTCGAGTCGGCGACCCATCAGCCACGTCGCGGCAATAGCGCCAAGTGCAATCATCAGCCCGTACGCGTTGAGTCGCAGCGGGCCGAGCTCCAAAGATCCTGAAGACGGGCTTGGTAGCGAAGCGAGCCAACTCACGCACCCCACGATAGGTTCACCATTCGTGTCGGGGCGGTCGCCGAGAGTCGATTGGTCGGCCCTCACTGGCATCACCGGAATCGTCGCGCTCTTGCCCGCATGGTTGCTTTCTGCGACGGTGATATGGGTTCCGTTCTGGTGGTTGGGTGACGTCAGTTACGCGATCTTCGTCGCTTCGTTCTTCTTGCTGTTCATCGTCTTGTTCTCAAGACCAGTACAGCGATTCGTGCTGTTGCGTCTGCTCGGCGCCCGCATGCCCACCGCTCACGAGCGTGCACTGCTCGAAGAGGCGTGGCATCCAATCGTCTATCGAAACTCGCTAGAGCACCGCCGCTTCGTGCTCGCCGTCGT
>RFOJ01000058.1 GCA_009926705.1 Acidimicrobiia bacterium | reverse complement strand
GGCGTCATTGAACGCGGACTCTTGCTGAAGCTGCGGTTCAGTCTCGACCTCTACATCAATCAACGACCCTTCGCTGGTACTGCGCCAGGACACTCCAAGCCGCACGACTTCGTCGTGATCCGTGAGAACACGGAAGGCCCGTACGTTGGTGAAGGCGGAGTGCTGCGCAAGGGCACGCCGCACGAAGTCGCCACGCAGGGAAGCGTGAACACGCGACACGGTGTGGAGCGTTGCGTTCGCTACGCGTTCGAGCTCGCTCGCAAGCGTTCTCGCAAGCACGTCACGCTCGTGCACAAGACGAACGTGCTCACGTTTGCCGGCGATCTCTGGCAGCCTGGCAGCGCACGTTCGACGCAGTGGCCGCCGAATATAAAGACATTGCCACTGCGTACAACCATGTCGATGCGGCATGCATCTACTTCGTACAAGACCCGCACCGCTACGACGTGATCGTGACCGACAACTTGTTCGGCGACATCCTCACCGACCTAGGTGGCGCAGTGAGCGGCGGCATCGGTCTTGCGTCGTCGGCCAACTTGAACCCGGCTCGCACTGGCCCGTCGATGTTTGAGCCTGTGCACGGCTCGGCCCCTGACATCGCCGGAAAGGGTGTCGCTAACCCTGTTGCGGCGATTCTTTCGGCTGCGTTGATGCTCGACCACCTCGGCGAAACTGCCGCCGCCGACAAGATTCGCGACGCGTGCGTTGACGCGCCGTCGGGTGCGACCATCGCCGTCGGTGACGAGCTTTGCCGTCGCGTTATCACCCACAGATAGCGTCAAACAGCACCGCAGGGGGCCCGGATGCCGATCACGACGACACCGAAGATCTGGATGAACGGATCGCTCGTGGACTGGGCTGACGCCAAAGTCCACGTGCTCACGCACACCTTGCACTACGGCACGGGCACGTTTGAGGGCATTCGCGCCTACGAAACCGACAAGGGCCCGGCAATCTTCCGACTCACCGATCACATCAAGCGTCTGCACAACAGCGCCCAAATTCTCGGCATGCCGATGCCGTACTCGGTGGATGAGCTCGTCGCTGCGACGAAAGAAACCGTTCGTTCGACCGGCTTGCAGTCGTGCTACGTGCGCCCGATTGCGTACTACGGCTACGGCGAGATGGGGCTCAACACGCTGCCGTGCAAGGTTGACGTCGCCATCGCGTGCTGGCCGTGGGGAGCCTTCCTCGGCGATGATGCACTCGAAAAGGGAGTGCGCGCGAAGATTTCGTCGTGGACGCGCCACGACCACAACATCATGCCGCCGGCCGCCAAGACCGTCGGCAACTACGTGAACTCGTCGTTGGCCAAAGTCGAAGCGTTGAAAGCCGGTTACGACGAAGCCATCATGCTCGCGCCGAACGGTCTCGTTGCCGAGTGCACGGGCGAGAACATCTTCGTCGTGCGCAACGGCAAGATCCTCACGCCGCCGCTTTCTGCAGGTGCGCTCGAAGGCATCACGCAGAACAGCGTGATGACAATCGCCAAGGATCTCGGCTTTGACATTCGCGTCGACAACATCGCACGCAGCGACCTCTACATCGCCGAAGAAATCTTCGTCTGCGGTACCGCCGCCGAAGTCGGCTCGGTGCGCGAAGTGGATAACCGTCCGGTCCCGTGCCCCGGCCCGATGACGATGGCAATTGGCCAGGCGTACCGTCGCGCAGTGCGCGGCCAAGACAAGAAGTACGCCCACTGGTGCGAGCTGGCGAAGTAGAGGTCGAACGCAACGTGTCCGCTCGTCTCGTGTTGCCCGCCGACCACGTGGAGGTGTTCGACACCACGCTGCGCGACGGCATGCAAGTGGAAGGCGTGTCGGCCAGCGTTGTCGACAAGTTGCGCATCGCCGAGCAGCTCGACCATCTCGGCGTGCACTACATCGAGGGCGGGTGGCCCGGTGCCAACCCGAAAGACGAAGAGTTCTTCGCCCGTGCCAAGCGCGAGCTGAAACTGAGCACTTCGCGCCTCGTCGCCTTCGGCAGCACCCGTCGCCCCGCCGGCAAGGTCGACGACGACGCCACGTTGCGCAACCTCATCAACGCTGAAACCTCGGCAGTGTGCATCGTCGCGAAGTCGTGGGACTACCACGTCGAAACAGCCCTGCAAACCACGCTCGACGAGGGTGTCGCGATGGTCGCCGACTCGGTGAAGTATCTCGGCAGCCACGACCGCATGGTGATGGTCGACCTCGAGCACTTCTTCGACGGTTACAAGCGCAACCCCGAGTTCTCGCTGCGCGTTCTTGAAGCAGCGGTTGTCAATGGTGCCACGCACCTCGTGTTGTGCGACACCAACGGCGGCTCGCTTCCGCACGAAGTGGAGTCGATCGTTGCCGCCGTCGCCAAGCATGTCGGCAACGATGCGATCATCGGCATCCACTGCCATGACGACACCGGTTGCGCAGTTGCCAACTCGCTCGCCGCGGTGCGCGCTGGTGTGCGCCACGTGCAAGGCACGCTCAACGGCTTGGGTGAACGCACGGGCAACACGAACCTCACAACGATCATCCCGAACTTGCAGTTGAAGATGGGTTACACCTGCCTGCCCGAGGGCCGCCTCGATCGCCTCACCGCTGTGAGCAACCACGTGGCCGAAGTGTTGAATCGTCCGCTCAACCCGCAGGCGCCCTACGTCGGTGCATCGGCGTTCGCGCACAAGGCCGGCTTGCATGTGTCAGCCATTGCGCGCGCGAAGGATGCGTACGAGCATGTGTCACCCGACTTGGTTGGCAACGGCACACGCTTCCTCGTCTCGGAGATGGCCGGTCGCGCCACCATCGCGATGAAGGCCGAAGAGCTTGGTCTGAAGGCCGACGGGGCAGTGCTGAGCGCAATCTTGGACGAGTTGAAGCGCCTCGAGTTCGAGGGCTACCACTTTGAGGCGGCGGATGCGTCACTCGAGTTGTTGATGCGCCGTGCGACGGGTTGGCAGCAGGAGTTCTTCAACGTGGAGTCGATGCGCGTCATCACCGACGAGTCAGCCAGTGGCACGTTCACCACCGAGGCGACCGTCAAGGTGTGGATCGGCGAGCAGCGCGAAGTGCACACGTCGGAAGGCAACGGTCCGGTCAATGCGATCGACACGGCGCTGCGCGCCTGCCTGGTGAAGAAGTATCCGCAACTCTCGCGCGTGCACTTGACCGACTACAAAGTGCGCATCTTGGATTCGTCGTCGGCGACCGGTGCCGTCACGCGCGTGTTGATCGATGCCACCGACGGTGACCGCACGTGGACCACGATCGGCGTGTCGCCGAACATCATCGAAGCCTCGTGGCGCGCGCTCGAAGAGTCGCTCGTCTACGGCTTGCTGCACCTCACCGCCTAGCTGCATCTGCCCTCGCATGCTTCGGCGTGCGGCTGCCTCATGCGGCTGCGCCGTTTGGTGGCGTACGTGCGTCCCTCGTTGGGGCGAACACCTGTTCGCTATGGTGAGGGGGTGACCACCGACCTGCGAACCCGTCTCGGCGCCCCCACGTTGCGCGCCCCCTTGCCCGTCGTCGACCCGCTTGCCTCGCTCTTTGCCGAAGGAGGGCTCGTGCGCGGTCGCACCGTTGCGTGCACCGGTGATGCCGCGTTGAGCACTGCGTTGGCGTTGAGTGCCGCCGCCACGCGCGCGGGTTCGTGGTTGGCCGTCGTCGACGTGCCGAATCTTGGCATCGCTGCTGCCATCGAGGCCGGCGTCGCCGTTGAACGAATCGTGCTCGCACAACCGCCGCATGCCAGCCGCGAGTGGGTCACCACCGTCGCTGCGCTCGTCGAGGGCTTCGACGTGCTCATCGTCGCACCGCCTGCGTCTTTGAGCGCAAACGATGCTCGGCGTCTGCAGACGCGCATCATGGCCCGACAGTCGGTGTTGATCGTGGTCGAACTGCCGGCGTTGACGTCGTCGGCTTCGTCGAATGTGTTCTCCTCAGATCTTGACGTGCGTGCCGACACCGTCGCGTGGTCGGGCATCGAGCAAGGCGGCTCGCACATCACGCAACGCACCGTGCAGGTGCGCGTCGAGGGACGGCGGTGTGCCTCACCGCGCGAACGAACCATCACGTTGCCGTGCCCGACCATGTCGAGTGCGCAGTCGCCATGCTCGACACCCCCACGCGTGTCGTAGTCGTCCAGTTTCCGCACTGGTCGTCGTTCGCGTTCGCGCTCGGTCGTAGTGCGCGCAGTGCGTTCGAACCGATCGTTCGCGCAGTCGTCGCGCACGCGCCGCTCGTCGAGGTCACCGCACCCGGCGTAATCGTCTTTGCGACGCGCGGGCCGTCGCGATACGTCGGCGGTGACGAGTCGTTGGCAGCGCTCGTGCACTCGGCCGTGGGCGATGCGGTGCGTGCGACTGCAGGAGACACGGCGGGGGCGACGATCGGTTCGGCCTTCGACGCGCAACGGTCGCACGCTGCGTTCGGTGTCGGCATCGCCGACGGTCGTCTCGCCGCGGGCATCGCATCGCAGCATGCGCTACGTGCGAGCGAACCGGTTGTGGTGCCGGCCAACGAGTCGTCTCGCTGGCTCGCAACCGCACCGGTGCGCTCGTTGGTCGACTGCGTTGAGGTCATCGGCGCGGTCGGGGCGGGGGTTCCGGGGGCTGACGACGTCGCGTCGTATCGCGACGTGGTGTCGTTGCTTGAACGCCTCGGTCTGTATCGCTTCGGCGACGTCGCCGCACTCGACGAATCGCACCTCGTCGCTCGCTTCGGTGCGTTCGGCCGCGATCTCTCGCGGTTGTCGCGCGGGCTTGACCGTCATCCGCCGTTGGTAGGAGAGCCGCCGCCCGATCGCGTGTGTCTGCTGCAGTTCGACGGGCCGGTCGAATCGCGCGACACGGTGGTGAATGCCGTTGAAGAACTGGCTTCGCAGTTGGTCGATCACCTCGGCGCGCAAGGTGTGGCGATGGTGCGCCTGCACGTGGTGATCGAGTCCGACCACGGCGAGCGCAGTGAGCGAATGTGGTATCGCTCCGAGGGTTTTTCGGCGCGGGCAGTGATTGAAAGCCTGCGCTGGCAGCTTGACGCATGGATTCTCCACGATGCGCCGACGAGCGGCGTGGTGATGGTGCGTTTGTCGCCCGAACAACTCATCGTGAATGCGGGTCGTCAGTCGGCGTTGTGGGGTGGAGAACGCGACGGCGACCGCCACGCCCAACGCGCAGTGCGACGCGTGGCCGACATGAACGGCGCCGACTCGGTGACGGTGCCGGCGTGGCGCGGAGATCGCGACCCAGCTCGCATGTTTCAGTTTGTGCGCAGCGACGCAGTGGATCTCGAGCGACGAACTGCCGGTGACGCCGTTGATCTTGCGACGGGGGAATGGCGCGGTGCGTTGCCATCACCAGCGCCGTCGCTCGTGTTCGATTCGACGGACGACGCCCCGAAGGTTCGTGTGCTCGATTCGCTCGGGCGTGCGGTAGCGATCGACGCGCGGCACGCGATGAGTGCCGACCCTGCATGCGTGTGCATTGACGACGACACCTACGACGTGGTCGCGTGGGCTGGGCCGTGGCCTGTCGAAGAACGCTGGTGGGATGCTCGCCGGGCGCGACGCGCAGTGCGATTGCAGTTGCTAGTGCGGCAACGTCATGGTGAGCGCAGTGACACATCGAAGACGGATGCCAGCGCGTCGCGGGCGATGGTGGCGGTGCTCGAGCGGCGAACGTGGCGACTCGCTGCCATCTATGCCTGACTACTACCTTGTCTGCCGTGGTTGCAGGCACTCCTCGCACGGTGAGTGAGCTGTGCGCACACTTCGCGCGCGCTGTGCCCGTCGACGATCGCGAGCGTGAGTCGATTGCCGAGTTTCTCGAAGTCGTGCCATCCCTCGCCAACCCGTACGACGAGCACACTGACGTGCGGCATGTGTCCGCGTCAGCAATCGTGGTCGGTCGTCGTGGTGTGGCGTTGCACGTGCACAAGCGACTCGGGCTGTGGTTGCAGCCCGGCGGCCACATCGACGCCGGCGAAGAACCCGCCGCTGCCGCGGTGCGTGAGTCGGTCGAAGAGCTCGGTCTCGTGGTTGCGCACCCGCACGACGGACCACAACTCATTCATGTCGACGTTCACCCTGGACCGCGCGGTCATCGTCACTTCGACGTGCGGTATTTGTTGCTCGCTGGTGACGATGATCCGCGCCCGGGCGAAGGGGAGAGTCCGCAGGCGCGATGGTTCTCGTTCGAAGAGGCGTTGGCCATCGCCGATGTCGGGTTGCGCGGCGGGCTCACGATCGCTGAGCGAACATATGTTCGCTATCGTGAGTGAGTGTCGTCTGCTTCGCCCCGTGACATCGCTCGCACAGTTGAAGGTCGTGCCAACGACTATG
>RFOJ01000057.1 GCA_009926705.1 Acidimicrobiia bacterium | reverse complement strand
AGCGTGATCCCGGCGCGCTCGGCGCACGCGATCGACTGCACCGAGAGCGCGAATGCCTCGTCGACGTTCCCGCGCTGCCACGCGATGCGCGCACGCGCGTCGAGCCAGTTCGCGCGAATCGCACCCGCTTCGGGCGATGGACACGCGACCCCCTCGAGTGCCTGCGCCGCACCCTCGGCATCCCCGCGCGCCAGTCGAGCCTGCGCCTGATCGATCGGCGTGTCGCCTGCAGCCAGCGCGAACGCGATCACCAGTGCCAGCAGCCTCATGGCGAGACTCCCGAGATCGGCACGAACCGGAACTGCCCGCCGGTGGCGCGGGAGATCGCCTCGAGCTGGGTTGCGGCGTCGCGATCGCCGAAGGCGACGCAATGCACCGGAACGGTGCGGCCACGCACCACGACACGCTGCGAACGGGCGAGATCGACGATCTCGGCAATGATCGGGTTACGTTCGCTGTCGTCGGCCACCAAGATTTCACGAACTTGCCGCCGTGATGCCACAAGCAGCTCGCGCACTGCCTGACGACCTTCAATCTGCTCTCCCCCGAGTGTGCGATCGTTGTCGCGCGACCTCGGTGTGGGGTTGCCGTTGCGATGGCGAGTCGGACGGTTGCCACTGCGTTCTTGGCGTCGCGGCCCGCGACGAGGACCGCGACTCATGAGGTGAGCAGCGCGACGGCGAGGCACATGATGCCTTCGCTTCGACCGATGCTGCCCAGACGTTCTGCTCGCCGACCTTTCACGCTCGCCGGCGCGCCCAGTACGAGTGCGAGATTGTGCTGCATGGTCTCGCGGTGAGGCGCGATCTTGGGTTGCTCGCACACCACGTTGACGTCGACGTTTGAGATCTTCCAGCCGGCTGCGTGCACCTTGTCTACGACGGCGCGCAAGATCTGCATCGAGTCGGCACCCTTCCACTTCGGGTCGGTGTCAGGAAAATGCTGTCCGATGTCGCCGAGACCCGCAGCCCCGAGCAGTGCGTCGCTCACGGCGTGTGCCACCGCGTCGGCGTCACTGTGACCATGCAGCCCACGCTCGCCCGCAAACGTGACACCAGCTAGGACGAGCGGCCGATCATCGTCAGCAAATCGATGGATGTCAAAGCCTTGGCCAATTCGTAGTGATGTCATGTGCGGTTCTCTCTTTTCACTGCTCGCCGCGTTGCTGAGCGCGCGCCCACTCAAGGTCGTCTCGCGTCGTGATTTTTCGGTTAAGTACGTCGCCGTCGACGACTACTACCTTTCCGCCTTCGGTCTCGACGAGAGCGGCGTCGTCGGTGCCTTCGCCGTTCGAAGCATGGGCGCGGCGCAGCATCTCGGCACGAAACGCCTGCGGGGTTTGCACCGCGCGAAGCGAACCGCGAGCAGGCGTGCGAACGACCTGACCGGTGTCGTCGACAACTTTGATGGTGTCGGCGACGGGAATCGCCGGCACGGCACCGTCTGCCCCGTCGACGACCGCCTCGATGACACGAGCAAAGTCGTCTTCATTCGCGAACGGACGCGCCGCGTCATGCACGCAGATGATGGTGGCATTCTTGGGTACCGCTGCCAGACCTTTGCGAACCGACTCGCTCCGCGTGGCTCCGCCAGCAACACCGCCTTCTTTTTCCGCAACGTCTGGCGGGAGCACAACGACGACGCCATCGCTGGCTTCTCGTGCGATTGCTACCGCCCAGTCCATGACGCGTCGGTCGCCCATCATTTCGAACTGCTTCGGCCCGCCGAAACGCGTACCCGAACCTGCGGCAACAACGACCGTCCAGATGACTTCGCCAGGTCTGCGAAGTTCTCCCGTCGGCATCGTCTTTCAGGGTAGTACCGTGATGCTCATGACTCACGAAGAACTCCTCAGTAAGAACGCGTTCTTCGCAGCGACTCCAGCAGATGCACTGAAGAAGATTGCTGCAGCGGGTGTCGTGCGATCACTCCAACGCGGTGACGTTCTCTTCAACGAAGGAGAAGTTCCTGACGCGATGTTCGTGGTGCTTTCGGGTCGAATCGCCATCGCAATCGGCAACCGACCGCTTGACTCTCGCGAAAGCATGCTCGCGCTCATGGAAAGCGGCGACCTCTTCGGCGAGCTCGGCCTGCTCGACGACGGTGCGCGCAGCGCGCTCGCACGAGCGCTCGAACCTTCGAGCGTGTTGCGCATCCCCTACTCTGCGGTGAAGACCGAACTGCAGTCGAACCCGGCAATGTTGTGGGGTGTCGCGAAGTTGCTCGCCAGTCGACTGCGCGTGATGGACGAGGTGCTCTCTGACAGCGTGTTCCTCGACGTCACGGGCCGCACAGCCAAGCGATTGCTCGAACTCTCCGACGGTAAAGACGAGTTCATCCTTCCGGTCACGCAAGAAGAACTGGCAGGCATGGTGGGTGCGTCGCGCGAGCGCGTGAACAAGGCGATCGCGAGCTTCATCCGTCTCGGATGGCTAGAGCAAGCTGATCGCCGCTACCGCATTAAGGAACGATCAAAGCTCAGCACGCGCTCGTCTTAGTCGCGTCAACACCAGCGAGCGCGTCGCGCCGCAGTCACGACGAACCGAGCAGCCACTCCCTCGCGCGCGCGAATGCATCCGCAGCATCTTCTTTGCGGTGCGATGGGCGAGATGCATCATGGGCGAATGCGTGCTCGGCACCCTCGTATTCCACGACGTTGCACCCCACCTTGCGGAGTTCTTCGACGTCTGGCGCTGGGGTGTACGGGTCTTTGGTGCCGATGATTGCAAGCACTTTCCGTGCATCACCACGAGCGAGATAATCGAGCGGTTCGCCTTGCGTGGCTGAACGCCAGTTAGCAGGCACCCTGATCATCCCGTAGAAGCTGGCGATGCGGGTGAATCGCTCGCTCACGGCTGACTTGAAGCAATACATGCCACCGAGGCAGAACCCCATCAGCCCGACTCGCGGCGTGCCGAGCGCGTCTGCTGCCTCGTGCAAGTCGCGGAGATGGAGTGCATCGTCAAGCGACGAGACCGCAGCCATCCTTGGTTCGATTTCTTGGGGAATGCTGCGACCGGGGAACGGCTCGACCGCACACACCGCCATGTTCCATTCGCGCGCAAGCCGGGACACCATGTCGTCATACAGGGGTCGCAGCGACCAAATGTCGGGTGCGATGACCAGCCCCATCGCAGGACTCTTCGCGCTCGAGTCGATTTCGGCCGGCGTGCCCGACGGAAGCACGATTCGCATCGCCCAAGTATGGCCCATCTGGTGGCGGCGGTGAGAGTGGCGGTGAGGGCCATTCCCACGCTCGGGTGGCATGACCAACACCGAACGAGATGTCCATGTCCGCTGCAACCCCGTCACTCTCCTGCAAAGGGAGTGGGAACGCCTCAACTACAACCCGCGCAATGTACGAGCGGTGAACTCGTGGGGGCTCGACGAGCGCCCGTTCTGCAGCCTCGACGAGGTGCTGCGCGCAGCCGGATTTCTCGGAGCAAAGTGCGACACGAACGCTGACCGACTGCTCGGCCACATCGTGCGACGTGCGGCGACCGACCAGCTGGCTGCACGAATCGTTCTGCAGCGAGTGCTGCCACCGATGCTGGCGATTGGTCGTCGGCGCGGCAGGACGCACAACGTGGGGTTCGACTACGCGTTCAGCCTCGTGCTCTCGCATGCATGGGAGATCATTCGCACGTACCCAATCGATCGGCGGCCGAAGAAGATCGCGGCGAACATCGTGCGTGACATTGAGTATTTCGCGTTCGTGCGTCGCGAGCGCCGCAAGCCCAAGCACGAACGCCTCGACGAGAGCTGGGACTTGGTCATCGACGGCTTCACCACTGATGCGCGCGGGACTGTGCTTGAACGTGGGGCGACCGAGGCGGAACCTCTCGCAGCAGAGTTGATCGACGATCTGCTGCGTGACGCTCGCAAGCACGACGTGTCGACAAAGACCCTAGAGATGATCGAAGCGTTGCGTGCGTCAAATGTCGAGCAGATTGCCGAACGATACGGCGTGAGTCAGCGGACGGTTCGTGAGTGGCGTCGCGACGCCGTCAACGAGTTGCGTGAACGAACGCTGTCTGCGGCGTAAGCCGGGTGGTGCGCAGCCGCAGGCTGTTAGTCACGACGAACACGCTCGAAAGCGCCATCGCCAAACCAGCCCACATCGGGTTGAGTAATCCGAATGCCGCGAGCGGAATCGCTGCAGCGTTGTAGATGAATGCCCAGAACACGTTGGCGCTGATAGTGCGCAGCGTGGCGCGCGATAAGAGAATGGCGTCGGGCACCAAGCGCAGGTCGCCGCTTACGATGGTGAGGTCGCTCGCATTCATCGCGACGTCGGTACCGGTGCCCATCGCAATGCCGACGTTCGCCTGCGCCAGCGCGGCTGCGTCGTTGACGCCGTCGCCTACCATCGCCACCGCGTAACCACGCTGTTGCAGGTCGGCGACGACTCGCACTTTCTCCTCCGGCAACACGCCGGCAATCACGTGCTGTTCGTCTGACTCGATACCGACTTGTTCGGCCACGGCAAGTGCAGTCGCGCGACTGTCGCCAGTGAGCAGTATCGGACGCAACCCGAGATCGCGCAATGCGGCAATCGCGGCCGCACTGTTCGCCTTCGGTCGGTCGGCGACGACGCATACGCCCTTCACCGTGCCATTCACTGCAACCAAGACCGCGATGTTGCCCGACGCACGTGCCGACTCGATTGCCTCTGACATCTGCTTGGGAATCAAGACGAGTTTCCTTCGCATGAGCAGCTCGTTGCCCACCATCACGCTCGCGCCACCGACGACACCAACCGCACCCATGCCGGGCAGGTTCTCAAACGCGGTCACCGAGGCGAGTGTGCCGAGCTCAGAGCGGGCGGCCGATGCGATCGCTTTTGCTACGGGATGCTCGCTCGCATGCTCGAGTGCGCCAGCCGCAGCAAGCACTTCGGTGCGCGAGGTTCCCTCGTGGCAGACGACATCGACCAGCTGCATCGCACCGGTGGTAACGGTGCCGGTCTTGTCGAACACGACGGTGTCGATGCGTCGCGTGCCTTGCAGCACGTCGGCACCCTTGATGACGATGCCCATCTGCGCTGCTCTTCCGCTGCCGACCATCAATGCGGTGGGAGTTGCGAGGCCAAGCGCGCACGGGCAAGCGATGATCAGCACCGCCACCGACGCCGTGAACGCCTGCGACAAATCGCCATCCAGCCACCACCATCCACCGAACGTGACGATGGCAATGGCGATCACCGACGGCACGAACACGCTGCTCACCCGGTCGGCAAGTTTCTGCACGGGGGCTTTCGTCGCTTGTGCGTCGCGGACGAGCCGAGCCATCTGCGCAAACGTGGAATCTGCGCCGATCCTCGTCGCCTGCACCACGAGACGGCCGGTCAGATTGACGGTCGTTCCGGTGACGTTCGCACCGACGGTCACGTCGACCGGCACACTCTCGCCGGTCAGCATCGAAACATCGACCGACGAACTTCCCTCGCGAACGACACCGTCGGCGGCAATGATCTCCCCCGGACGCACGACGATGAGGTCGCCCACTTTCACCGCCGAGGCATCGATGAGCACTTCTTCGCCGCCCCGCACCACCGTCGCACTGCGAGCGCCGAGTGCGAGCAGCGATCGCAAGGCGTCTCCCGCTCTGCGCTTGGCGCGCGCCTCGAAGTAACGGCCCGCGAGGAGGAAGATCGTGACGGCGACCGCGACCTCCATATATATGTGGTCAATCTCTGACGACGTCATGTTCATGCCGCCGTGGTCTTCGGCCGCATTGCCCCACACGAGCGCCCACACCGACCAGCCCATTGCCGCGATGATGCCGATCGAGATGAGCGTATCCATCGTGGTGGCGCGGTGGCGGGCGTTCATCCATGCCGCGCGGTGGAACGGTGCAGCACCCCAGACGGCGACCGGCAGTGAGAGCGCGAGTGCCCACCATTGCCAGCCTGCGAAGTGCAATGCGGGAATCATCGAGAGTGCCGTGACCGGCACGCCCGCGACGAGCGACACCGTCAGGCGCGCACGCAACATCGCCACTCGTTCGTTGGTTTCTTTGTCGAGCATCTCCGGCGTGGTGTCGGCGACGAGCCGGGCCCCGTAGCCGGCCTTTTCGACTTGTGCGACGAGTTGCTCGGTCGTGACGTCGTCGTGCAGCGTGACCCGCGCCGTCTCGGTGGCGAAGTTGACGGTGGCGCTCACGCCGTCGAGCGAGTTCAGCGACTTCTCCACTTTCATGGCGCATGCGCCGCAGGTCATGCCCGAGATGGAGAGGTCGACCTGCTCGAGGGTGGTGTTCACGTGGGTCGCCCGGGGCTCGAACCCGGGACCTGCGGATTAAAAGTCCGTTGCTCTACCAGCTGAGCTAGCGACCCGA
>RFOJ01000056.1 GCA_009926705.1 Acidimicrobiia bacterium | reverse complement strand
GCTGCGCTCGAACGTGCAGGTTCTTACCGCCCGTGCGGGGACGAGCGAACTGTGGGCTGTTGTCAAGGCGAACGCATACGGGCACGGCGCGGTCGCCTGTGCCAAGGCCGCCCTCTCGGCGGGGGCCCGCGGTCTCTGTGTTGCGCTCACCCAAGAAGCACTCGAATTGCGAGCAGCGTCGATCGACGCGCCATTGATGGTGTTGAGTGAGCAACCGAGCACCGACGTGCCGTTGCTCGTGCGAAACGACGTCATCTGTGTGGTCTACAACCAGTCCTTCGTTAACGCTCTCGCCGCAGAGTCGCAGCGCCAATCGAAACGCACTCGCGTGCACTTGAAGATCGACACCGGCATGCACCGAGTGGGTGTCGCACCAGAACACGCCGCTGCGCGCGCCAAGCACATCGTCTCGTCACCCCACTTGGTGCTGCACGGGGTGATGACTCACCTTGCCACCGCCGACGAACCCCAGCACGCCGCGACAAGCAGGCAACTCGACGATTTTCGTCGCTCGATTTCCGATGTGCGAGCAATTGCGCCGGAGATCGAGCATGTGCATGCGGCGAATTCCTCTGCGGCACTACGTTCATTGATGCCCGAGTGCACGATGGTGCGTGCGGGCATCGCGATGTACGGGTTGACGCCAGGTGCCGGGGTTGCCGACCATATGCAAGGCCTACGACCGGTGATGTCACTGCGAACCCGCGTATCACACGTGCAGCGCGTGCGTGCCGGTGAGGGAGTGAGTTACGGTTTGCGCACCACACTGAACACCGACACGACCGTGGCGACACTTCCGCTTGGATACGCAGACGGTGTGCCGCGTCGGGCGTGGGAAACCTCCGCCCGCATCCTGGTTGGCGGCCGTCGCCGCAGGATTCTCGGCGTCGTCACGATGGACCAGTTGATGGTTGACTGCGGGAATGACGACGTATCCGTCGGCGATGAAGCAGTCATCTTCGGATCGCAGGCGGGTGAGACGGTGAGCGTCGAAGATTGGGCAACGGCCCTCGGAACCATCACCTACGAGGTCGTGTGCGCCGTGTCGGCACGCGTACCGCGTGACTTTGGCGGGGTCTGACGTGCAGGCGATGATCGTGCAAAGTCGGTCGGTCGACGACACCGCGCAATTCGCCCAGAAGATCGCCCGCGATCTTCGGCCTCGCGACGTGCTGGTCTTGGCCGGAGACCTCGGCGCCGGCAAGACCACGTTCACCAAGGCCCTCTGTGCCGCACTTGGCGTCACCGACACCGTCACTTCGCCGACGTTCACGCTCGTGCATGAATATCGCGGCACCAAACTCGTGGTGTGTCACGCCGATCTTTACCGGCTGCAGCGAACCGAAGAACTCGCTGACCTCGGTCTCGACGAGGCTCGACGCGCCGGTGCGGTGCTCGTCATCGAGTGGGGCGACCTCGTGTTGGACTACTTCGATGATGCGCTTGTCATCACGTTCTCGCACTCGCAAAGACCTGACGCATCCTCCTCGGATCGAGAAATCACCGTCGGATGGCGCGGGCCGCAGTGGGAAGCAAGATTCGTGCGGATGTTCGACCGATGATTGTCCTCGGTATCGACACCGCGACCGAGCTCGTCAGCGTTGCCCTCGTCGACGGCGATGAGGTACTCGCAGCAAGCGAGTCGCAGAGCGACCGTCGCCACGCCGAAGACCTCACGCCGATGCTGCAGTTCGTCGTGCAGCGGGCCGGAATCGAATTCTCGGAAGTCGATGCCGTGGCGGTAGATGTCGGTCCTGGGCTGTTCACGGGTATGCGAGTCGGCATTGCCGCTGCTCAGGCGCTCGCACACGTATTGTCGGTACCGCTCGTCGGCGTCGACTCGCTCGAGGTGCTCGTCGCTGCAGCAGGCAACGTCGACGACCACGAGCTGGTCGTTCCGGTCATCGACACTCGTCGGCGCGAAGTGGCATGGGCACTCCACCGAACACATGATGACGGGACGGTCCGACGGGTGGCACCGCCGCAGGTCGGCACCATGGACGACATGCTCGCCGCCGTAAGGGAGCGTTCACAGTCGTGCCTGTTCGTCGGTGCACACGCAATTTCGCATGAGGAGCAGATTCGTGGCGAGGTCGGCCCACAGGCATGGGCGCTCAACTTCGGTTCATCGTTGCCTAGGTATCCGCACGCTCGGCATGTCGCCTTGCTCGGTCATGTACGAGTGTTGCGCGACGGAGACGACTCGGGTCACGCAGGGCGACGTGCCGAAGGTCGAGAACTCCCTGATGCCCCGACCGTACGACCGATGTACTTGCGTGACGCCGACGCCGAGATCAGCTGGACGACACGCGACGCGCGAGGCGTGCGATGAGCATCCTCGGTCGCCTCCTGCGCACGAACCGTCGGGCCAGTGGCCGACCGTTTCGCGGCAACCCTGATGACGACACCGCCGAGTTGTTGGTCATTGAGCCGATGCACCGGTCGCATCTCGCGCGCGTCATGGAGATCGAGAGGACTGCATACCCCAAACCGTGGACGGAAGGCGTCTTTGCCGACGAGCTCTCGATGCAGAATCGGGGC
Organism: Acidimicrobiia bacterium; assembly: GCA_009926705.1. Taxonomy (GTDB): domain Bacteria; phylum Actinomycetota; class Acidimicrobiia; order Acidimicrobiales; family Ilumatobacteraceae; genus F1-60-MAGs027. Next base: position 3,848 of record RFOJ01000056.1, on the reverse strand, counting down.
TCGCGCTACTACCTGGTCGCCCTGCTCGGTGATCGTCTCGTCGGATACGGCGGAATGATCTACATGGACGATGCGGCCCACATCACCAATGTCGCAGTTGACGTTTCGATGCGCCGGCGTGGCATCGCCACCGAGCTGCTGCTTGACCTCTCGTGGGAGGCGAGGCGTGCAGGCATGAAGTCACTCACGCTTGAAGTGCGGGAATCGAACGTCTCGGCCCAGTCGCTGTACCGACGTTTTGGTTTTGTGCCGGTGGGCGTGCGAGCGAAGTACTACGAGAACCGTGATGACGCAATCGTCATGTGGTGCACAGACATTCAAGGTGATGAGTTTCGCGAGCGACTGCAGTTGATCGAGGCAGAACGTAATGGCTGACGTGCAGCAGAACTTCGTGGCTGACGAGTCGACCGTCGTGCTTGGCATCGAGACGAGTTGTGACGAAACGGCCGTATCGGTGGTGATGGGTGGCGGAGACGTGCTGTCGTCGGTGGTGTCGAGCCAACTCGACGAGCATGCCCGATTCGGCGGGGTGGTGCCGGAGATTGCGAGTCGGGCACACCTCGAAGCACTGCCCAACGTGACCGCCGAAGCTCTCGAACGTGCCGGCATCGACTTCAGCCGTATTGATGCAGTCGCCGCCACGGTCGGCCCAGGTCTTGTCGGCGCACTTCTCGTCGGCGTCTCTGCGGCGAAGGCAACTGCACTCGCCCTCGACGTGCCCTTCGTCGGCGTCAACCACCTCGAGGCTCATCTCTATGCAGCGTTGCTTGACGACCCAGACGTCGAATTTCCGATGCTGTTCGTGCTCGTCTCGGGCGGCCACACGATGTTCGTCGCAATGAACGACCCGCACGATTACCGAGTTGTCGGGCAAACCATCGACGATGCTGCAGGTGAGGCATTCGACAAAGTTGCACGATTTCTCGACCTCGGATTTCCTGGCGGACCTGCAATTGACAGGTCAGCACAAAACGGCAATGAGAAGGCGGTCAACTTTCCGCGCGCGATGCTCAATGACGGCCTCGATGTTTCCTTCAGCGGTCTCAAGACCGCGGTCATTAACCACGTGCGGGCGAACCCCGACGTTTCGAACGACGACGTTGCAGCGTCGTTTCAGCGGGCCGTAGTCGACGTCTTGGTGCACAAGGCGCGACTCGCCGCACGCGAGTGCGGTGCGCGCACCATCGCGCTCGGAGGGGGAGTCGCAGCAAACTCCCAGTTGCGCCGAGAATTAGAGAAGGCCGGGAACGACGATGGTCTTCGCGTGTTGCTGCCGTCACGCGAGATGTGTACCGACAACGCCGCAATGATTGCGAGCGCCGGCTGGTATCGCCTGCGTCGAGGCGAATCCACGCCACTCGACGCCGGGGCCAACCCCAACCTGAAATTGGCACGAGGACAGCGATGACCCAACGGGCTGAAAACGGGACGGCCGGAGCGCCACCTATGCGCCCGCTCGCCCTTCGCGGCACGAACGCCGACGGCTCCGCGGGTCGCGGAATCGATGTGTGGCCACCCGTCGTGCTCGCCCCGATGGCTGGGGTGACCAACGCCCCGTTCCGCAGTCTCTGTCGCGCGTTCGGCCCCGGACTCGTCTACGTAAACGAGATGATCATGGCCGCTGCTCTCGTGTACGGCAATACGCGGACCCGATCGATGGTCGCGTTCGCACCCGACGAGAAGTTTCGCAGCTTGCAGCTGTACGGCAGTGACCCGCGCATTATGGAGTCGGCAGTCGAAATCCTCGGGCGCGAAGACTTGGTCGACCACATCGACCTCAACTTCGGGTGCCCGGCGGCGAAAGTAACGCGAAAAGGCGGTGGCGCCGCAGTGCCCCTCAAGAAGAATTTGCTGCGCGAGATTGTGGCAAGCACCGTGCGTGCCGCTCGTCGATATGGCATTCCCATCACATGCAAGTTTCGGATGGGCGTGACCGACGACTTGCTCACGTACCTCGACACCGGAGCGATTTGCCGAGACGAAGGTGCCGTTGCCATCGCGCTCCATGCGCGTACTGCGCAGCAGCACTATGCGCCGAGCGCACACTGGGATGCAATCGCCGCATTGAAGCAGCACGTGCAGGGAATCCCGGTACTCGGAAACGGAGACATCTGGACTTCCGACGATGCAGTGCGCATGGTGCGCGAAACCGGATGCGATGGCGTCGTCATCGGTCGTGGTTGCCTCGGCAAGCCGTGGCTGTTTCGCGACTTGATTGATGCCTTCGAAGGTCGCCCGAAACGAGAAACACCTGCGCTCGGTGCGGTGCTCGACGTGATGGTCGAACACGCCGAGTCGTTGATGCATCACCACCAGGCCAATGGCCGCAACGACGAAGGCAAGGGCATCCGCGAATTCCGCAAGCACTGCGGCTGGTATCTGACCGGATATCCGGTTGGCTCCGACGTACGCCGCAGGTTTGCGGAAGTGTCGACACTCGCCGAGGTGCGAGCCCTTGCAGCTTCGCTCGACCGGAGCCTGCACATCGTCGCCGGCGGCGAGCGCTTGCCGCGAGGCCACACCAACGGGCCGATCAACGTGGTGCTTCCGCACGGGTATCTCGATCATCTTGACGACCTCACGGTGCCTGACGATGCGATGGTCACCACGCTGAGTGGCGGATGAATACCGCTCGACCGACGCTGGTTCTCGCATCGCGCTCGCCGCGTCGTCGCGAGTTGCTCGACCGACTCGGCTTGAGGCACATCGTCGACGCCGCCGGGATCGACGAGACTGCGCTGGTCGGTGAGTCACCGCGCGACCATGTGCGACGTCTCGCACGGTCGAAATGCGAGACGGTCGCGGCTCGCTACGCGAGCGAAGTCGTTGTGCTTGCTGCCGATACGACGGTCGACGTCGACGGTGAGATTTTCGGGACGCCGCGCGACGTGGAAGAGGCTCGCGCCATGTTGCAGCGGCTGTCTGGCCGCACCCATCTCGTGCACACGGCGGTGTGCGTATCGAGGGGTCGCCGCGAGACGGTCACGCGCGGAACCGGGCCAGAGCGTGCCGCTACGTCAGTCGACGGCACACACTGTGAACTTGACACCGCAGCCGTCACCATGGCGCCAATCGACCCCGACCTCCTCGAGCGATACCTCGCCACGGGGGAGTCGCTCGACAAGGCGGGGGCCTACGCGGTGCAGGGCGAGGCCGCGGCGTTCGTGGCCGGCGTCACTGGTCATCTCACGACCGTGATTGGGCTTCCGGTGCGGGTCGTGGAGCGACTTCTCACCCCGCTCGGGTTGCCGCCCACACAAGCGCACCCCTAGCATTAGCACTCGCCTTGGGAGAGTGCTAACGCTCCCGAGGTGCCAAAAACAGCCCGTCTCCCCAGGGAGACCCGCACAAAAAGGAAGAAACATGAACCTGAAGCCCCTCGATGACCGGGTAGTGGTGAAGCCGTCGGAAGCCGAGCAGACCACCGCCTCGGGTCTCGTCATCCCTGACACCGCCAAGGAAAAGCCCCAGCAGGGCACCGTGCTCGCCGTCGGCCCCGGCCGTTGGAGCGACTCAGAAGGCAAGTACTTCCCGCTCGACATCAAGGTCGGCGACACCGTGCTCTACAGCAAGTACGGCGGCACCGAGATCGCGCACAAGGGCGACGACCTCCTCATTCTCACCAGCCGCGACGTGCTCGCGATCGTCTCCAAGTAACCCCCACACGAAGGAACCACACACATGGCCAAATTGCTCAAATTCGACGAAGAGGCGCGCCGCGCTCTTGAAGCCGGCGTGAACAAACTCGCCGATGCCGTCAAGGTGACCTTGGGACCTAAGGGTCGCAACGTCGTGCTCGACAAGAAGTTCGGCGCACCGACCATCACCAATGACGGTGTGTCGATCGC